>NZ_JAXMNS010000154.1:0-7944 GCF_034670285.1 Nocardioides sp.
CGTCCGGTGGCGGCGCCCCACAAGGCGGCGTCGGCGCCGGGACGGTCGGGTCGCACGAGCGCCTCCGCGACGGTGCCGAGACCGTGACCGAGCCAGCGCACGACCTGGAGGGGGCCCACCCGGCGGCGGTGCAGCGGCGCCAGGGCGACCAGCTCGCCGTCCTGACGCACGGTGACGACGCGCAGCTCGCCGGTGCCCAAGGTGCGCCACCAGGTGAGGGCGAACAGCGGGCGCGCGAAGGGCCCGGCCTCGCAGGCATCGGCGAGGGCGTCCCACTCGGGGGCGAGTGCCTCGGCGGCCTCGAGGGTGACGGTGAGGTCGCAGGTGAGCACGGTGGCCTCTTCGGTGGTTGGGGGGCAAGCGATCGGTTGCCCCCGAATCCTCCCACGCCTTGCTCTGCGTCGGGGCGTCCTGCCGCGGCCCGTAGCCTCAGGCCATGCCTCCGCGCTCACCGCTCCCGCCGCGTCACGGGCTGGCCGCGGCCTGGCTGCGCACCCCCGACCGCGACGCCGGAGGTGGTACGCCGGGCGGGGTGGCGACGATGGGGGAGTGGCTGCGTCACCGGCTGCCCGAGCGGGTCGAGGTGGGCGCGATGCTCGCCGAGGAGCGGTTCGTCTACGCCGACGCGCGACCTGTTGCCGAGGGCGACCCCTACCTGCCGCACACCTTCGTGTGGTTCCACCGCGACCTGCGCGAGGAGCCCGACGTGCCGGGCGACCTGGTCGTCGTCCATCGTGACGAACGGCTGGTGGTCGTCGACAAGCCGGCCTTCCTCTCCTCCATCCCGCGCGGTCGGCACGTGCGTCAGAGCGTCGTCGTACGACTGCGCGACGAGCTCGACCTGCCCGAGCTCTCGCCGCTGCACCGGCTCGACCGCATCACCTCGGGCCTCCTGATGCTCGCGACCGAGCGTCGCTGGCGCGGCCCGCACCAGGTGCTGTTCGAGCACGGGCAGGTGCGCAAGACCTATCGCGCGCTGGCGCCGTGGTGCGAGGACCTCGAGCTGCCGATGACCGTGCGCAACCACCTGCGCAAGGAGCGTGGCGTGTGGCAGGGCGAGGTGGTGCCGGGCGCGCCGGTCAACGCCGAGACCCTCGTCGAGGTCGAGGAGGTGCTCGGCGACCACGCGGTCTACCGGCTCACCCCTCGCACCGGACGCACCCACCAGCTGCGCCTGCACCTGCTCGGCCTCGGGATCCCCATCCTGGGCGACCCGCTCTACCCCGACATCCACGAGACCGACGTCGACGACTTCTCCCGCCCGCTCCAGCTGCTCGCGGCCGAGCTCGCCTTCACCGACCCGGTCGACGGGACGGCCCGTCGGTTCGAGTCCGTGCGGCGGCTGCCCCTCACCCCGGCGAGATAGTCCCTTACGAAGTGGCCCCTGATCGGGCCGGATGGGGGCCACTTCGTAAGGGACTATCTCGAGGACGCGCCGCTGGTGCCGTCAGCTGCGCCCGGAGGAGGCCATCTCGTCCGGGACGACCTGGGGCGTGCGGCGCGCGGAGATCAGCGAGGTGGTCACGGTCAGCGCCAGCACGCCCACGATCACGCCCAGCGAGGTGAGGGTTGGGATCTCGGGCACGGCGTCCCACTGCAGGTGGCCCCAGTGGAGGGCGAGCTTGACGCCGATGAAGCCGAGGATCGCGGCGAGGCCGTAGCTGAGGTGCACCAGCTCGGCGAGCGCGCCCCGCAGCACGAAGTACAGCGCCCGGAGGCCAAGCAGCGCGAAGGCGTTGGTGGCGAAGACCAGGTAGGGGTCGCCGGTGATGCCGTAGACGGCCGGCACCGAGTCGATGGCGAAGACGATGTCGGTGGCGAAGACCGCGATGACCACGAGGGCGAACGGCGTCAGCGCGCGACGAGTGCGCGCACCGAGGCGGATCCGGGTGGTCAGCCGGGTGCCCTCGTAGGACTCGGTGACGGGGACGAAGCGTCGGACGAACCGCACGACACGCAGCTGGGAGACCTCGAGCTCGTGCTCCTCGGCGCGCAGGGCGTCACGCAGCAGCTTGGCTCCGGTGATGACGAGGACCAGGCCGAAGACCAGGAAGACCCAGTCGAACCGCGCGAGCGCCGCGGCGCCGAGGGCGATGAAGATGCCGCGCAGCACGAGGGCGCCGACGATCCCGTAGAGCAGCACCCGCTGCTGGAGCGCGGCAGGGACGGCGAAGGCGCCGAGCAGCAGCATGAAGACGAACAGGTTGTCGACGCTGAGCGTCTTCTCGACCAGGTAGCCGGTGTAGAACTCCACCCCGCGCTCGCTGCCGTGCTGCGCCCAGACGTAGCCACCGAAGATGAGCGGCAGAGCGACGTAGAAGGCCGACCACCCGATCGCCTCGCGCATCGAGACCTCGTGCGGCTTGCGCGTGGCGACGAAGTCGACGGCGATGAGCAGGAGCACGGCACCGATCGTGACCGCCCACAGGGTGGGGGTGCCGATGGTGTCGAGCGTGCCGGATCCGGGCATGGGTTCTCCTCAAGCAGAGCGCTTGAGGTCTCCCTCACCGGACCCGCAGGATCCGGCGACCGCCCGAATCGTCCATGGGGACGACGTAATGACCGGGTCGATCTGAGTGAGGTACTCCCCTCGGAGCGAATACTAGAGAGTCTTCCCAAGAAATTCCTGAGTCCAGCAGACTGCCGCCATGCCCCCCGTCCCGCTGGCCGCCCGTCGGACCCCCGACGCGTGCTTCGCCGACCTGCCCGGCTACTCCTTCGAGCCGCGGTATGCCGAGGTGGTGCCGGCCGACGAGCCGGACCTCGAGCCGCTCCGGATGCACTACCTCGACGAGGGTCCCGCCGAGGGGCCCGTCGTGCTGCTGCTCCACGGTCAGCCCACGTGGTCCTACCTCTACCGCAGCGTGATCCCGGTGCTGGTCGATGCGGGCCTGCGCGTGATCGCCCCCGACAACATCGGGTTCGGACGCTCCGACAAGCCGAGCAGCCCCTACGACTACACGCTGGCGCGGCACATCGGCTGGACCGCCTCTCTGGTTTCCGGCCTCGACCTGCGTGACGTCACGCTCGTGGCCCAGGACTGGGGTGGCCCGATCGGGCTCAGCGTCCTGGCGCGGGAGCCGGACCGCTTCGCCGCGGTGGTGGCGGCCAACACGATCCTGCACACCGCAGACCCGGCGCTCGCCGGTCGCCTCACCTGGGCCGTGCACGGCGAGGGCGATTCGCGGGTCGTGCTCGAGGAGTCGTTGCTCGACTACCTGCTCCACACCCAGCGGGCGCCGGTGCTCCGCGCCAGCGACTTCGTCGGGGCCTCCACGGCAGAGCCGCTGTCGGCCGAGGTGCTGGCGGCGTACGACGCCCCGTTCCCGACGCCGGACCACACCGCGGGGCTGCGTCAGATGACCGCCCTCCTGCCGCTGACGCGCAACGACCCGGGCGCCCGGATCGGCCGGCGCACGATGCGTGCGCTGGAGGCCTTCGAGCGCCCGTTCGTCACCGCCTACTCCGACGGCGACCCCGCCACGCGCGGGTGGGAGACGGTCTTCGCGGAGCGGGTGCCCGGAGCGCGCGGTCGAGAGCACGCGTCGATCGCAGGTGCCGGCCACTTCCTCCAGGAGGACGCCGGTCCCGCGCTCGCGCAGGTGGTCGTGGACGTCGTGCGCGGTCGCCGCTGATGGCCCTGCTGACACCGGGACTGCTCGCCTCGGCCGCGGTCGACATCGATCAGCTCTCGCTCGACCTGAGCGACGGGCTCCAGCTCGGCACCAAGATCATCGTCGCGTTCTTCCTCTTCGGGGTCGCCCTCGACACCCGGATCGGCGACTTCCGTGACGTCGTACGGCGGCCGTGGGTGATCGCTGTCGGGGTCGTGGCGCAGTACGTCGTCGCCCCGGGGCTGACGCTGCTGCTCACCCTCGCGCTGGGCGTGAAGGGGTCGGTCGCGATCGGCATGCTCCTGGTGGCCTGCTGCCCGGCCGGCAACCTGTCGAACATCCTCACCCACCGGGCCCGTGGCGACGTGGCGCTGTCGATCTCGCTCACCGGTGTCTCCAACGTGCTCGCGGTGCTCGTGACCCCCGTGGCACTGGCCTTCTGGAGCGGCCTCAACCCGTCGGCCGAGGCGCTGCTGCGGGACATCGAGCTGTCGCCGTGGGACGTCGTCGCCGAGGTGGCGCTGCTCATCGGACTTCCGTTCGCGGCCGGACTGCTCGTGGCCTGGCGGGCTCCCGGCTTCGCTGCCCGGGCGCAGCGGTTCGTCGAGCCCGGGGCGCTGGTGCTCCTGCTGCTCATCGTCGTCGGTGGGCTGGCGTCGCAGTTCGGCGTGTTCACCGCCTACCTCGCGGTGGTCGTGCTGCCGATCGCCGGGCAGAACCTGCTCGCCCTCGGCGTCGGCTACGGCACCGGCCGCGTCTGTCGGCTCAGCGAGGCAGGCACCCGGGCGATGACCTTCGAGCTGGGAGTGCGCAACACCGGGCTCGCGGTCGTCCTGGCGCTCGGCTTCTTCGCCGACCTCGGCGGGGTTGTCTTCGTCGCAGCGCTGTGGGGGCTGTGGGACGTCCTGACCGGGCTTGCCCTGGCGACCTGGTGGCGACGTCGTACGCCGCGACCGGTCGCCGCTCAGCCGGTCAACGGGGCAGGCTGAGCCGCACCGTCGTGCCGCCACCCGGCGTCTCGTCGAGGTCGATCGTGCCGGCATGGGCGAGGGCGATCCGGCGACAGGTCGCCAGTCCGAGCCCGGAGCCGGGCACCGAGTGGTCGAGTCGCTCGTGGGCGACGAACGCACGTTCGCGCTGGTCGCGGGCGATCCCGGGCCCGCTGTCGGCGACCTCGAGCACCCACCGGTCGCCCTGGACCTGCGCGCGCACGGTGGTGGGGGCGGCGCCGGCGTACTTGGCGACGTTGGCGAGCACGTTCTGCATCAGCAGCCGCAGCTGGAGCGCGTCGGCGCGCACGGACGGGAGATCACCGAGCTCGACGAGGGACCGGTCGAGCGACGGCACGTCGTCGAGGACGGAGGCCACCAGGCCGATCACGTCGACCTCGGTGAGCACCAGCTCGCCGCCCACCACGGCGTACCGCATGACGTCCTGGAGGAGCTCCGACATCCGCGAGACGCAGCGGTGAGCCCGGGAGAGCAGCAGCCCGACCATCTCCAGGTCCGGCGACGTCGAGGCGTTCTCCTCGTTGAGCATCTCCAGGGTGCCGGACAGGGCGAGGAGCGGGTTCTGGAGATCGTGGGTGACCTGTGACCCGAGCGACGCCAGGTGCTCGTTGCTGCGGCGCAGCTCGGCGAGCAGCTCGGAGGCCTCTTCGATCACCTCGCTCTGGGAGAGCTCGGCCGAGCACGCGGCGGCGAGGTCGCTGAGGTTGCGGGCGTCCTCCTCGGTCCAGTCGTGCACCTGCATGTCGATGGCGCAGAGCGAGCCGATGGTGTGCCCCTCGTGGTCGGTGATGGGCCAGCCGGCGTAGGCCACGGTGCCGAGGTCGGTGATGGCGAGGTTGTCGGCGAGACGCTCGGCCTCACGGACGTCCCGCACGATCACGGGGCCCTCGTCGGCGACGACGTACTGGCAGAAGGAGTGCGAGAGCGGGGTCTCTCGAGCTGCCTGCAGCTCGCCGGGAAGGCCGTCGGCACCGACGAAGACCTGACGATCGGGCTGGATCAGCGTCACCAGGCCGACCGGGGCGCCCAGGGAGCGGCGCACCAGACGAGCGTAGTGATCGAGCGATCCGAGCTCGGGGGTCATTGACCCAATCTACGCGGCTGGGCCGTCACGGGGTGCCCGCAGAGCGATATTTGTCCAGCCACCGGATGTCGATGCGCTCCTTCAGTCGGAGGGCTGCGGCGCCGTACCACCACCATCGCCCGCGGACCGCCAGCCCGACGCCGCCGCCGAGATCGAGCACCGACAGGGACCGTGCCGGCGGGGTGTACGTCGGCAGCGGGTCGCCGCCGGCGCGGGCGAGGAGGCTCGCGAGCAGCACCGGACCCTGACGCACCCCGTGCACGCCGACGCGAGGGAGCGGCTGCGGGGTGAAGTGCGCGCAGTCGCCGCCCGCGTAGATCTCGGGGTGGTCGACGTGCTGGAGGGTGGCGGTCACCGGGACGCCGTGGGTGCCGCCGACCCCGACGCGCTGCAGCAGGGGCGGTGCGGCGAGACCGGTGGCGAGCAGGGCGACGTCGTGGGGGAGTGGACCGCTGTCCAGGAGCACCTCCCGACCGGTGATCTCGCGCACCGAGGTGTTCGTCAGGACCTCGACGCCGCGTCGCGCCAGCAGGCGGACGAGTCGGCGGCGCGCGCCGGCGGGGAGGTCTGCGCCGATCGTGGGGCCCGCCTCGACCAGGCGCACGCGTGCGACCCCGGGGCGCACGGAGAGATGGGTGGCGAGCTCGAGCCCCGTCGAGCCGCCGCCGATGACGGTCACCGTCGCACCGGGGACTGCCTCGAGGCGGGCCGAGAGCTCGGCGAGGTCGCTGAGGGGCTTGACCCGCAGCACCTGGTCGTCGACCGGCAGGTCGCGCGTGTCGACCACGCTGCCCACGTTGAAGGAGAGGACGTCGTACGACAGGGTCTCGCCGGTCGAGGTCGTGGCGACCTGCCCGGGCACGTCGAGGTCGACCAGGGTGGCCTCCACGAGGTCGACCGGCTGGAGCGCGCAGAGCGCCCGGATGTCGATCCTCCCGGTGGATGCCGGCAGCGACCCCGCAGCCGTGGCCGAGGCGACGCCGCTGTAGTCGAAGGACGGCGGCGCGAGCACCCGCACGCGGTAGCCCGCGGCGACCAGGTCGGCGGCGTGGGCGATGAGATGGAGGTGGGCATGTCCTGCCCCCACCAGGAGGAGCTCGGGCATCCCAGAAGCCTACGGGCGGGGTCGATGCGGCACGCTTGAGGCATGGAGACGCCGACCGGGGGACCGCACGGCCCGGACCTTGCTCACGACCTGGCCGCGTGGCTCGACGACCTGGGGCTCGGCGCGCACCTGGCCGAGGCGGGGCTGCCGACGTACGAGCGGGACGACGAGGGTCGCGCCGTCTGGCGCGACCCGAAGACCGGCGACGCGCTGAGCGACGAGCAGCTCGCTCAGCTCGACGCGATGCTGCGCAGCCAGGGCGACGATCCCCAGCACGCCGTGCCGCTGCCGCTGCTCCAGATCGCCCGGCAGGCGCGGGTGCGGGTCGAGCTGTTGGGCACGCCGTGGTTCACCTACGAGACGTTGGCCGAGGCGCGTGGGGCCACGGTCGACGCCCCCCGCTTCGCCGTCCACCGCGACGCGCGCGACCGCAGGCTGCTGGTGGTCTCCGAGGGCGACCGCACCCTGGTGCCCGCCTTCCAGCTGACCGAGGCCGGCGCGCTGCGTGCCGACCTCGAGCGCGCCCTCGCGCCGTTGCTCGCCGCAGAGATGGATGCCTGGAAGGCGTGGGCGTGGCTCACCCGGCCGGCTGCGCTGCTCGGCGGTGCGGTGCCCGCCGAGGCCGTGCGCGATCCCGAGGAGGCCGAGGTGGTCGTGCGTGCCGCGGTGCACCTGGCAGCGCGCGTTGTCATCGGTGGCCGGCGGTAGTCCAGCGGTGGTACCGGCTGCTGGCTAGGCTCGGAGTCACACGAACCCCAGGAGTCAGCACCATGGGCAAGAACCTCAGCACCTCGCGCTCGGACGCGGCACGCCAGGTCCTCGCGGACGAGAAGAAGCGTCGCCGTCGGTCGACGGCGATCCAGGCCGGCGTGGTCGGCGTCATCGTCGTCGCGATCGTGGGTGGCACGGTCTTCGCCCTCCAGAACTCGGGCGGCGACACCGAAGCGGGTGCGCCGGCAGCGGTCAACGCCGACGGTGCCCTCGTCGTGGGCGACCCCGAGGCCCCCGTGCGGCTCCAGGTGGTCGAGGACTTCCAGTGCCCGGCCTGCAAGTCGTTCGAGGCGTCGTACGGCGAGACGCTCGACGAGTACGCCGCCGGCGGCGATGTCGCCGTCGAGTACCGCGGGATCG
>NZ_JAXMNS010000155.1:0-7927 GCF_034670285.1 Nocardioides sp.
GTGGTGCCGGTCAGCGGCCAGCTCGACCTGAAGTCGCTCGCCCGGGCGGTCGGTGGTCGGAAGGCCGAGATGGCCGCGCCCGTCGCGGCCGAGCGGGCCACGGGCTACGTGGTCGGTGGGATCTCCCCCATCGGGCAGAGGCGACCTCACCCGACCGTGGTCGACCGCTCGGCCCTGGACCACCCCACGGTGCTCGTCTCCGGCGGACATCGCGGGCTCGACCTCGAGCTGACCGGCGCCGACCTGGTGCAGATCACCGAGGGGATCGTCGACGACATCGGCCGCCGCTAGGCCCCTGCTCCGGGGCGCCCCGCGGCGGCCGCGCGTCGTCAGTCGGTGGAGAGACGCAGGGCGACGTGGCTGACGTCGTCGTCGGTCCAGCCCGAGAACCCCAGTGCGTTGAGCGGCGCGAGGTTGCGGCGCACGTCGTCGGGCAGGCCCGGGATCGAGGTCAACCAGGAGCCGGCGTCGAAGTTCACGAAGAACACGGCGGCGGCCTCGTCGGCGCCGAGGACGTGCTCCTCGAAGACGTCGGTGTCGCCGAGGCCGCCGTCCCCCAGCAGCTCAGCCCGGTAGTCCGCGGAAGGTCCGGCCACCATGAAGTCGCCGTCGACGTCGTAGCCGAGCAACGAGTCGAGCGTGGGGTCGCCCAGGGAGCGAAGGACGTCGTCGAAGACCTCGGAGATCGCCTCGGTGTCGCCCTGGACCTTGAGGCCCAGGGGGAAGTCCGCCGGCGGTTCGGGGGCGTCGAGATCGGCGAGGTCCGCATCGCCACCGAGGGCGACTGCGGTCGAGGTGCCGAGCAAGGTCTCGAGGTCCTGCGGGAGGTCGAGACCGGTCTCCGCCTCGGCCAACGAGAGGAAGCCGTCGAGCCCGCCCTCACCCAGGACGTCGTCGAAGCCCTCACGGAAGTCCTCGCTCCATCCCTCGGGCAGGCCGATGCCCAGCGCCACAGCAGTGTCCTCGGGCAGCGTGGACACCACGTCGGCCCCGGCGTCGCTGGTCAGGGAGTCCGAGGACATCTTGCCTACGCCGGAGGCCACCTCGACCTCCAGGCCGCCGTCGGAGAAGCGCATCGTCATCGCAGCGCCCTCGAAGTCGGCGAAGGCCGCGAACATGTCATTCATCCCGTCGCCTGCGGGCGGCACGAACTCCCCGCTGCACTCGTCAGCGAAGGGATCGCTGCCGAACGGGTCGCTGCCGAACGGGTCCTCGGCGAAGGGGTCCTCGGCGAAGGGATCGAGGTCGTCGCCACGCGGTGCAAGGCAGTCGATCGGCGGCGAGGCGAAACCGCCGAGTCCACCGAGATCTCCGGCGATGTCAGCGAACAGTCCCCCGAAGGCCGGGGCGGCGTAGCCGGTGAGGATGCCGGGGTCGCCGGCCTCGCCGGTCCACCGCTCGAAGTCGTCGTCGGCCGACAGCGGCGCGTCCGCTGCAGCATCGGTGACGTCGCGCGCCACCTGCTCGGTCTCGGCGAGCACCGCCCAGTCGCCCACGATCGACCAGCCGAACGCCTCGCTGTCGCCTCCACAGGCACGCAGCGCGGCCAGCCCGTCCTCAGCCCTCTCCGCGTCGTCGAGCTGGACGACGCCGACGGCGGTCACGTCGAGTCCGGCGGTGCCCTCGCCCGCTCCGCCCAGCTTGATGGCGGCCGTGGCGAAGCGGTTGCCCAGCCAGGGGTCGATGTCGTCCTCGAAGTCGACCTCGGGGCACAGCCCATCACCTTGGAGCTGCTCGAAGAGTCGCAGGCGCAGGTCGTCCTCGGCGCGCAGGTCGACGTTCTCGACGAACGCCGGGAACTGCCGCAGGGTCGAGAGTGCCTCGAGCTTCTGCTGACCGCTGGGGTCGAGATCGACCGACAGGTAGGCCACAGTCGAGTCCGGCAGCGCCTCGGCCGGCTGGGCGCCAGTGGCGAAGAACATTGAGTAGCCGGCCCAGGCCCCGACAGCGAGCGCTGCCACGCCGATCGCGGCGCCGCCCGCGATCAGTCCACCCCGACGACCGTTGCCGCCGCCATGGCTTCCGCGGCGAGGCGGAGCGGGCGGCACCTGACCGCCACGACCACCGTGGAGGACCTCGGCCGCCCCCTGGTCCCAGCCGGCTGGGGGGCTGCTCGGCGGCGGTCCCGGCGGTCCTCCGGCCGGGGCACCCGAGGGCGGCCCCCACGGTCCGGAAGGGGCACCCGCGGGCGGGCCGGTGGGCGGGCCAGTGGGCGGGCCAGTGGGCGGGCCAGTGGGCGGAAGATTGCTCGACATGGCGGTCGGCCTCGATCGGCAGGTAGACGTGGGGTCTGTGATGCGCTGCTAGGAGGAGTTATACCCGGTCTGCGGCCCGTGGGCCCTCGTCGATCCACACCGGGCCGGACGCGCCCCGTGCGTGGGTGTGCGCTCGGGAGGTCGTGAGGAGGTAGGTGACGCTCAGGCCGATCAGGGCTCCCAGCGGCCACGCCACGAAAGGACTGGCGCCCTCGACGGTCAGGTCCCCCGGCAACGTCGTGCCGTCGGCCGCTGCGGCTTCGAGGGTCGTGGGGTCCGGTGGCCCGAGGTGGGTGCCGAGGCGGTAGGCGACGTAGCCCGCCAGGGCCGAACCAGCGACCACCGCGACCAGCATCACCAGCTCGGAGCCGCGCCCGAGCAGGCTGAACACCACTCCGAGGACGAGTCCTGCCAGCACTCCGATGACGACGTACTGCGCGGTGCCGTCGAAGAAGTTCTCGAGGCTGGGGAAGTCGAAGACGAAGCCGTCGCCCTCGGGTCGGTAGCCGGCGACCCAGGTGCCGTCGACGACGACACCGGTGATCGGCGACCACCAGCGCTCCCACAGCCAGCCGGCGGCTGCGCCCACGGCGGCGAACACCGCCAGGACCAGCACGAACTCCGCACCCTGCCCCAGGAACCTGCGTCGGCGCGTCATCCGGTCAGGCATCCGGGGCCCAGCAGCTGCTTGAGGTCGGCGAACAGCGCCGAGGTCGGGGTGACCCTGAGCCGGTCGTCGAGGCGCATCACCTTGGTCGACTCGCGAGCAAGCAGTCGTAGGCGCACCTCGGTCAGGCCGGGGTGGGCACCGAGGACGTCCTTGAGCTGCTCGATCACCGGAGCGGTGCACCGCGTCGACGGCAGGCTGATCGTGACGGGGCCGGTGGGTCCGCCCGGTCCGGTGCTCAGGTCGGGCACGGTGAGCTCCTGCCCGCGCAGCTCCGGCTGCTCCTTGTCGCGGGAGAGCTGGCCCTTGACGCGGACGATCGCGTCCTCGATCAGGTAGGGGCTGGCGAGCTGGTAGGAGCTGGGGAAGAGCAGCACCTCGATGGCTCCGTCGAGGTCCTCGAGGGTGATCGTGGCCCAGGCGTCACCGCGCTTGGTGATCTTGCGATTGACCGAGGTGATCAGCCCACTGATCGTCAAGGTGCTGCCGTGGGGGCGGTCCTCGTCGAGCATCAGCTGACCGATGGTGCAGTCGGTGCCGGTGGAGAGCACGTGCTCCAGCCCGAGCAGCGGGTGGTCGGAGACGTAGAGCCCGAGCATGTCGCGCTCGTGCCCGAGCAACGTCATCTTGTCCCACTCCTCGATCTCAGGGATGGTCACGGTGACCCCGAACGCCGCACCGCCGTCCTCGGCGTCGTCGAGCCCCGCGAAGAGCGAGTCCTGGCCGATGGCCTCGTTGCGCTTGATGTCGACGTACTGGTCGACAGCCGTCTCGTGCACCGCGACCAGCGACTTGCGTCGGTGCTTCATCTCGTCGAAGGCGCCGGCCTTCACGAGCGACTCGATGACCCGCTTGTTGCACACCAGTGCGGGCACCTTGCTCATGAAGTCGTTGAAGTCGGTGTAGCGACCCTTCTCCTCGCGGGCCCCCACGACACCGTCGACGACGTTGGCGCCGACGTTGCGGATCGCGGTGAGACCGAAGCGGATGTCGGTGCCGACGGGGGTGAAGGTGGCCGCGGACTCGTTGACGTCGGGCGGGAGCACCTGGATCTTCATGCGGCGACACTCGTTGAGGTAGATCGCCATCTTGTCCTTGTCGTCCTTGACCGAGGTCAGGAGCGCGGCCATGTATTCAGCGGCGTAGTGCTGCTTGAGGTAGGCGGTCCAGTAGGAGATCAGTCCGTAGGCAGCGGTGTGTGCCTTGTTGAAGGCGTAGTCGGAGAACGGCACCAGGACGTCCCACAGGGCCTTGATCGCCGCCGGTGAGTAGCCGTTGGCCTTCATGCCGTCGGAGAAGGGGATGTACTCGGCGTCGAGCACCTCCTTCTTCTTCTTGCCCATCGCGCGACGCAACAGGTCTGCCTGACCGAGCGTGTAGCCGGCGAGCTTCTGGGCCACGGCCATGACCTGCTCCTGGTAGACGATCAGGCCGTAGGTCTGACCGAGGATCTCCTGGAGCGGCTCCTCGAGCTCGGGGTGGATCGGGGTGGACTCCTGCTTGCCGTTCTTGCGCAGGGCGTAGTTGGTGTGGGAGTCGACACCCATCGGACCGGGGCGGTAGAGCGCCAGGACGGCCGAGATGTCCTCGAAGTTGTCGGGTCGCATGAGGCGCAGCAGGCCACGCATCGCGCCGCCGTCGAGCTGGAAGACGCCGAGGGTGTTGCCGGTGCCGAGCAGCTGGTAGGCCTCGGGGTCGTCGAGGGTGAGGTCCTCGAGGACCAGCTCCACGCCGCGGTTGGCTCGGATGTTGTTGACGCAGTCGTCGAGGACCGTGAGGTTGCGCAGCCCCAGGAAGTCCATCTTGATCAGGCCGAGGTTCTCGCAGGTCGGGTAGTCGAACTGCGTGATCATCGCGCCGTCGGAGGGCCGCTTGAGCAGCGGGATGATGTCGAGCAGGGGCTCGCTCGACATGATCACGCCGGCCGCGTGCACCCCCCACTGACGCTTCAGGCCCTCGATGCCGATCGCGGTGTCGACGACCTTCTTCACGTCGGCGTCGCCGTCGTAGAGGGTGCGGAACTCACCGCCCTCGCCGTACCGCTTGTGCTGCGGGTCGAAGATCTCCTGCAGCGGGACGTCCTTGCCCATCACCGCAGCGGGCATCGCCTTGGTGATCCGGTCGCCCATCGCGAAGGGGTAGCCGAGGATGCGGCTGGAGTCCTTGACGGCCTGCTTGGCCTTGATGGTGCCGTAGGTGACGATGTAGGAGACCCGGTCGTCGCCGTACTTGTCGGTGACGTACTTGATGACCTCACCGCGACGACGCTCGTCGAAGTCGATGTCGAAGTCGGGCATGGAGACGCGGTCAGGGTTGAGGAAGCGCTCGAAGATCAGGCCGTGCACGAGCGGGTCGAGGTCGGTGATCCGCATGGCGTAGGCGACCATCGACCCGGCGCCCGACCCACGCCCCGGGCCGACCCGGATCCCGTTGTTCTTCGCCCAGTTGATGAAGTCGGCCACCACCAGGAAGTAGCCGGGAAAACCCATCTGCATGATGACGCCGAGCTCGAACTCGGCCTGCTTGCGCGAGGCCTCCGGGACGCCGCCGGGGTAGCGGGCCTTGAGTCCACGCTCGACCTCCTTGACCATCCAGGAGTCCTCGTTCTCCCCCTCGGGGCACGGGAACTTGGGCATGTACTTGCCCGGCGCCTCGGAGAACTCGACCTCGCAGCGCTCGGCGATGAGGAGCGTGTTGTCGCAGGCCTCGCGCAGGTCGTACTTGTCGACCCACAGGGCCCGCATCTCGGCGGCGGACTTGAGGTAGTAGCCGTCACCCGAGAAGGCGAAGCGCTGTCCCGGGCCGTCGCCGGCAGGGATGTCCATCGTCGAGCCCGAGTTGATGCAGAGCAGGTGCTCCTGCGACTTGGCGTCCTCACGCATCACGTAGTGGGAGTCGTTGGTCGCGAGCATCGGGATCTTGAGGTCGCCGGCGAGACGGAGCAGCCCGTCGCGCACGCGGTTCTCGATGTCGAGCCCGTGGTCCATCAGCTCGAGGAAGTAGTTCTCGCGACCGAGGATGTCCTGGAAGTCGGCGGCGGTCTGCCGGGCGGCGGCGTAGTTGCCGTGGCGCAGGTGGACCTGGATCTCGCCCGAGGGGCAGCCGGTCGTGCCGATGATGCCCTGGGAGTGCTGCGACAGCAGGTCGCGGTCGGCACGCGGATGCTGGAAGAACCCGTCACGCCACGCTCCGGTCGAGATCCGGAACAGGTTGTGCATCCCCTGCGTGGACTCCGAGAGCAGCGTCATGTGGGTGTAGGCACCGCGAGAGGAGACGTCGTCGGGTCCGCCGCCGTAGAAGTTGACGCGCTTGCGCTCGTGGCGGCTGATGTTGGGGGTGAAGTAGGCCTCGATGCCGATGATCGGCTTCACGCCGGCCTTCTTGGCCTTGGAGTAGAACTCGTAGGCCCCGAACACGTTGCCGTGGTCGGTCATCGCCACTGCGGGCATCCCGAGCTCAGCCGCACGCTCCGTCAGCGCGCCGAGTCGGGCAGCGCCGTCGAGCATGGAGTACTCGGTGTGGACGTGCAGGTGGACGAAGGAGTCCTTGCTCCCGGTCGAGCTTCCGGTGGTTGTGTCAGGGGAACCGGCAGACATCGGTGGTGTTCCTCGTCGGGTCGTGAACGGGCGTAGAACAGGGTCTTGTGCGTGCTGGGAGGCAGCCGTGCGACCTTCTTGGGGAAGGTCCTCAGACTACGTCACCGGCTCGACCGATGGTGCCAGGCACCTCCGACACCGGAGGCACCCCAGGCACTCCCCCACCGGTCAGGGGATCCAGAGCATCCGCACGTCCGGAGCCCTCTCCTCGTTGTCGGACCCATCGGTGAGCTCACCCTCCACCAGGCCGGCCGAGGCGTAGAAGCGTCGGGCACCGAGGTTGGTCTCGAAGACCCACAGCCCGAAGCCAGCAGGACGCAGGGCCTTGGCCAGCTCGAGCAGGGCGCTGCCGATTCCCTGCCCTGAACGATCGGGGACGACGTAGAGGTCGTCGAGCCACTCCTCGGTCAGCCGCAGGTAGGCCACGACGACCGCGTCGACCTCGGCGACCCACACCTCGTCGACCTGCAGCCGGGCCGCGAGCCAGGCCTCCACGTCGCTGTCGCCGTGGATGCCGGGAGGCATGGCCCCCGACGCGACGGCGGTCTTCCGGGAGAGGAGATGGACGCGCGCGACGTCCGCGGCGTCCTCGAGCGCGGCCGGGCGCAGGGCCAGGTCAGTCGGAGTCGCGGATGGCATCGAGCGAGAGCGCGAGGTCGTCGGGGTACGGCGACTCGTAGGACACGTAGGCACCGGTGTCGGGGTGCTCGAAGCCGAGCTTGACCGCGTGCAGCCACTGCCGAGTGACCTTGAACCGCTTGGCCAGCGTGGGGTCGGCACCATAGGTGAGGTCGCCGACGCAGGGGTGCTTCAGGGCAGCCATGTGCACGCGGATCTGGTGCGTGCGTCCGGTCTCGAGGTGCACCTCGAGCAGGCTCGCGAAGCGGTGCGCCTCGAGGGTCTCGTAGTGGGTGACGCTCGCGCGTCCGCCGTCCAGGACGGCGAACTTGTAGTCGGCACCGGGGTGCCGCGCGATCGGGGCGTCGATCGTGCCCTCGAGCGGGTCGGGATGTCCCTGGACCACCGCGTGGTAGGTCTTGTCGACCGTGCGGTGCCGGAAGGCGTTCTTGAGCACCGAGTAGGCGTGCTCGGACTTGCAGATCACCATCACGCCGGACGTGCCGACGTCGAGGCGCTGGACGATGCCCTGACGCTCCGAGGCGCCACTGGTGGCGATCCGGAAGCCGGCACCAGCGAGGTGGCCCACGACCGTCGGGCCGGACCAGCCCGGCGACGGGTGCACGGCGACGCCCACGGGCTTGTCGATCACCACGATCGAGTCGTCGTCGTGGATGATCCCGATGCCCTCGACCACCTCGGGGACGACGGCGAGGGGATCGACCTCGACCGGGATCGTCACCTCGAGGAGCGAGCCGGGGAGCACGCGCTCGCCTTTCGGCCAGATCGGA
>NZ_JAXMNS010000156.1:0-7887 GCF_034670285.1 Nocardioides sp.
CGGCGACCAGGACAGCAACGCCCTCGCGCTGGCTCGCGCCGACGACACCGACGTCGCGACCGGCCGGTCGTTGATCGAGGCCGCCGGCGACGTCAACCCACTCACCGGCTTCTCGATGGGTGCGTACGCCGACGGCAACGTCCGGGTGGCGATGTCGTTGTCGAGCCCGGAGCAGGCTCGGGTCAACGCCGAGACGCGCGCGATCCTGGCGACCGGGCCGGCGCCCGGGCAGGGGGGCGACTTCAGCGAGCGGTTCGCGCTCGAGGGAGCCTCGGCCAAGGGCGACGTCGTCATCCTCGACCTGATCCCGGTCGACGGGGCCTACGTGCTCTCGGACCTCAGCTCGGGTCCGGTGCTGTTCGCGACCTGCTGACCCGGACGGTCAGGCGCTCGGCAGGACGCCGAGGATGCGATCGATCTCGTCGCCGGTCAACATCTCGTCGGCCTCGCTGGCCGCGATGATGAGGTTGGTGGTCAATTCCACCTCGCCGAGCAGGTCCATGTCTTCCAAGGTGACGTCGAACTGATCATGCATGGCGTCCCCTTACTCCCGAGTACGGCGACCGTTGTCTCCGTGATCCCCAGCCTACGGGTAAGGGCACAATGGAGAGATGGTCATTTCGGATCATTCGTGACTGCCCGGACGGGCCATCACGCACTGGTCCTACCCACGCTCCTCGGCGCTCAATCCTGTGACGAGGGCCGCATCAGGGCGCGTCCAGGCCCGGAAATGCAAGAAAGGCCCCCACCTCGCGGTGGGGACCTTCCTCAAAGACCGGTCAGATGACCAGCTGGGTCAGACAGGACGAACGTTCTCCGCCTGCGGGCCCTTGGGACCCTGCGTGACGTCGAACTCGACCTTCTGGTTCTCGTCCAGGGACTTGTAGCCCTGAGTCTGGATCGCCGAGTAGTGCACGAAGACGTCGTCGCCGCCGTCCTCCTGCGCAATGAAGCCGAAACCCTTCTCGGCGTTGAACCACTTCACGGTGCCTTGAGCCATTTTGCTCGGTACTCCTCATTCGGGTGGGAGCCGTCACTTCGACGACCCACAGCAGATGCGGTGACACTGCGCTCCGACCCGTGATTGAGCAATTGAGCTACCACAAAGAAGAAACGCCGTTGGATCACAAACTCCGCGGGCGTCAGACCAGCTGGAACTTGCATCTGTTGCAATCACGACCCTACCAAGCACGCGGCCCCGTGGCACGCCTCGGACCCCACCAATTGCGGTGGATGATGTGAACAATGCGTGACGATCGATCAGCAGCCCAGGCCGGCCCGGGCGACGGCCTCGAGCTCGAAGGAGCCCGCGGGCGAGCCGACCTCCACGAACAGCGCTTCGCGCAGCGCCTCCTGCCGCTCAGGCGATTGGCGGACGGCGTACGCGCCCGCGGGACCGATGCCCTCGAGGAAGCCCGACCAGAGCTCGTCGTACGACGTGTAGGTCGCGGTGACCGTGAAGGTCGTCTCGGAGACGTCGACGAAGCCGGCCGCGGCGAAGAGGTCGGGCAGCTCGCCCGGCCCACCGAGCTTGAGCGTCGCCTCGGCCGGGGCAGCGGGGTCGAGGCTGATCGCGGCGTCCCAGAAGTGGCGCAGCATCGCCATGCCCTCGACGAGGTCCCACGAGCAGGCGGCTGCTGTGCCACCCGGTCGCAGCACGCGGCGGAACTCAGCCGCCGCCCTGGCGGGGTCACTCACGAAGTGCAGCACCAGCTGAGCCAGGACGACGTCGCAGGAGCCGTCGGAGACGGGGAGGTCCTCGGCGGCTGCAGTCCTGACGTCGAGACCCGGAAAGCGCGCCCGGCAGTCGGCGACGAAGGACTCCGACGGGTCGCAGGCCACCACGGCCCCGAGACCGAGTCGTGCAATGAGCACCTCGGTGAGCGCACCGGGGCCGCAGCCGACGTCGAGCACCTCCTGGCCGGCCACCACGCCCGACCAGTCGGCGAACAAGGGCGCCAGCTGTCGTGAGTAGCGGCCCATGAATGCGTCGTACGCATCCCCTGACTTCTCGAAGCTCGCTGCTCCTGCCACCGGTTTCACCACGGTCCGCCTCACCCGAGGGCGCCGTGTCCTCGACTACTGCACGCTATTCCTGTGTCGCCTCGGGCGAAAGACCTGTGGGCGGCTCCGGGTCCTGCGGGATGTAGGCGCTGACCTCGAAGTTCATCGTTGCGGGGGATGCCGCGCCCCCGTTCGTCCCTGTGACTGTCGGGACCACCGAGATGTTGCCGTTGAGGAAGCCGTTCTGGAAGAAGCCGTTGAAGCTGAACTCGAGCAGCGAGGACACCGGAGCACCCTCACCGTTCCCGATCTGCGGGTCGCTCTTGGCGAACTGCACGTCCATGGTGATCGTGGCGGTCGTCTCCGCCTCCCGGCTCCGGACCCAGCCGCCCGACCGGACCGGCGGCTGGGTGCTGTTGAGCCCGCCCACCGTGGCGGTGATCTGCACTTCGACGCTCAAGGCGGTCGTCGGGCCGCCGGAGTTGATGAAGGTGACTGGGACGATGACGTTGTTGCCCTCGCGAGCAATCAGCGGACCGATGGTGGTGACGATCGCTGCCGGCGTCGTCGAGTCGGACACGGCGAAGGCCGGGGCCGCCGAGGACACGACGATCACCGGGCCGCCCAGGCAGCGTGAGCCGCGGTGCCGACGACTCGTCGCCTGCTCAGTCCGCCGGTCGTCGTGGTCGTTTTCTGTTCGGTCTGGTCGTGCGACATGCACTGGCCTCCACTTCGCCGGCGCCGGGCACGCCGTGTTGGTGCAACGCGAGGGCGCCGAGCGGGGTTACGACCTGAGGCGGACTCGGTGACGGCTGGCTAGACCGGCGAGCACGTCGCGATCCATCAAAGGTGCGCCGAGCCCTGCCATTGGTCACGAACGACACGAATCCGGTTCAGTTTTCTGCGGTTCGTGACCACTCGACGCCGACGAACCGGTGGCGTGGCCGCTGGTCGCGCAGGGCCGGGCGTGCCTCGCCGCTCGCCTTCCAGTGCGCCTCGATACGATCGACCCCGTAGGCGACCGCCAGGGTCACTTCCTACGCCGGGCCCCTAGCTCAATTGGCAGAGCTGAGGACTTTTAATCCTTAGGTTGTGGGTTCGAGTCCCACGGGGCCCACCAGCGACTGCGCGTCAGTCCCGGACTGCTCAGCGGCGCAGCCGCGCGTCGACGGCGCTCGGCCGCAGCACCTGGTCGAGCGCCATCGCGGCGCACCCCACGACGCCCGCCCGGTCGCCGTACGTCGCCGGCACCATCTGCAGGTCGCGCGTCGCCAGCGCCGAGGCGCGGGCGTAGACGCTCTCGCGCACGCCGGCGGCGTACACGTCGAAGACCAGCGCCATGTCGCCACCGATGACGACGGACTGCGGGTTGAGCAGGTTGATGGCGACCGCGAGCACGTCGCCGAGCTTGCGGCCGCTCTCACGCAGGAGCTGCTTGGCCTCGGCGTCCCCGGCGAGCGCCAGCCCCACCAGGTCGCGCACGTGCCCGACCGGACGACCGGCCTCGGCCATCCGGGCGACCAGCGCCCAGCCGCCGGCGACGGTCTCGAGGCAGCCGACGTCGCCACACCGGCACGGGAGCCCGGCGGCCTCGTCGACCTTGGTGTGCCCGATCTCGCCGGCCGCACCTCGATAGCCGGAGACGACCCGACCCTCGGAGATGATGCCGAGCCCGAGCCCGGTCGAGGCCTTCACGACCAGCAGGTCGGTGTGGTCCTGGGCGTGACCCATCCGCTCGGAGCGGGCCAGCACGTCGGCGTCGTTGCCGACGAAGATCGGTACGCCGACGAAGTCCGACACCTCGGCGAGGTACGGCGTCAGGGCGACGTCGTCCCAGCCACCCATGACCGGCGAGTCGATGCTCACGCCACGGGCGGGGTCGACGGTGCCGGGCAGGCTGATCCCCATACCGAAGACCGGTCCGCCCCGGTGCGGACCCTCGAGCGCTCCGCACAGCTCGGCCAGACGGGCGACCGCGCGCGGCATCACCTCGTCGGGCCCGGTGCCGCTCTCGTGGTCGAGGGAGTCGGTCGCGAGCTCACGCCCGCCGAGGTCGAAGACCGCCACCTGCGAGCGGGAGCGTCCGACGGCTGCTGCCAGGACGACGCCGGCTGCGGTGTTGAGCACGACGCCCGCCGCCGGACGCCCGCCGGTCGAGGCGAGCTCGTCGCCGAGCAGGACCAGGCCGGCATCGGCGAGGGCCGAGACCCGGGAGGTCACGGCGGTGCGGGAGAGCCCGGTGAGGCGGCGCAGGTCGGAGCGGGAGCCGGCCCGACCGGTGCGGACCAGGTCGAGGAGGTCGCCGGCGGAGGAGGTCACGGGGGGACTCTAGGCCGGACTTCGACCGATCCGACACCCCCTACGCCCTACTTTTGTCTCAAAAGATCGTAAGTAGTGCTTGTCGAGAGCCGTCTTCGGGCTTAGCGTGAACGTCGTGACCCCGCCCAGTACCGAGTTCGACGCCCCTCACTCCGGTGATGCGTCCAGCCTTCCCCCTTGTGACTTCACGATCTTCGGCGGCACCGGCGACCTGGCCCTCCGCAAGATCCTCCCCGCCCTCTACCAGCGCGAGCGGGAGCAGAACCTCGCCGACGCGACCCGCATCATCGGCGCCTCGCGCACCGACTTCGACGAGGGCGGCTACCGCGACCTCGTGAGCCGCTCGCTGACCGAGCACGTCCCGACCGCCGACCTCGACCCCGCCGTCGTCGAACGGCTCCTCGACCGGGTGCACCACGTGACCCTCGACGCCCAGGACCCCACCAACTGGGACCTCCTGCACGGCCTCCTCAAGACCGACCCGCCCGCCGCCACCGATGCTTCTGACACAGCCGACACAGCCGACGCCGTCGGCGCCCCCGTTCGCGTCTTCTACCTCGCTGTCGCCCCGGCGCTCTTCGGCCCTATCTGCTCGCGCCTCGAGGAGATCGGCGTCGCCGACGACTCCTCGCGGGTCGTGATGGAGAAGCCGATCGGCACCGACCTCGCCTCGGCCCAGCGCATTAACGAGGCCGTCGGAGAGGTCTTCGCCGAGACGCAGATCTTCCGCATCGACCACTACCTCGGCAAGGAGAGCGTGCAGAACCTCCTCGTCACGCGCTTCGCCAACACCTTCCTCGAGCCGCTGTGGAACTCCCGCTGGGTCGACCACGTGCAGATCACGGTCGCCGAGACCCTCGGCGTCGGTGAGCGCGGCGGCTACTACGACACCTCCGGCGCCCTGCGCGACATGGTGCAGAACCACCTCCTCCAGCTGCTCTGCCTCGTGGCGATGGAGCCTCCGACGTACGTCGGTCGCGAGACCGTGCGCGACGAGAAGCTCAAGGTCCTCCAGGCCCTCAAGCCGATGACGCCCGCCGACGTCGACCGCGACACCGTGCGGGGTCGCTACGGCTCCGGACTCGTCGACGGCGTGCCCGTGGCGTCGTACGCCGACGACCTCGGCAGCGCCCCGGGAGCCGGCAGCGACACCGAGACGTTCGTCGCCATCCGCGCCGAGGTGCAGAACTGGCGCTGGGCCGGCGTGCCCTTCTACCTGCGCACCGGCAAGCGGCTCGACCAGCGCGTCTCGGAGATCGTCGTGGTCTTCAAGGAGCCGCCGCACGCGATGTTCCCGCACAGCGAGGGCGTCACCGGACCCAACCGCCTCCACATCCAGGTGCAGCCCGACGAGGGGATGCGCCTGCACATGACCGCCAAGGAGCCGGGTCCCGGCGGGATCCGGCTGCGGCCGGTCTCGCTCGACCTCAGCTATGCGACGACGTTCACCGAACGCTCGCCGGACGCCTACGAGCGGCTGATCATGGATGTCATCCGCGGCAACCCCACGCTCTTCATGCGTCGCGACGAGGTCGAGGCGGCCTGGACGTGGGTCGAGCCGATCCTGCAGCGGTGGTCGGAGTCCACCGGGCCTCAGGGTCGACCGAAGCGCTACCCGGCCGGCACCAGCGGGCCGACCGCCGCCGCCACGCTCATCGAGCGCGACGGCCGTCACTGGCAGGAGCCCGACCATGACTGAGACCATCCGCCCCGGGGCCGACCCCGCGATCCATCCCGTCGTCGCCGAGGTGACCGCCCGGATCTACGAGCGCAGCGCCACCTCCCGCGCTGCCTACCTGCGCCGGGTCGAGGCCGGCGACGACCGCGGCCCTGCTCGCGGCAAGCTCGGCTGCGCCAACCTCGCGCACGGCTTCGCCGCCGCCGAGGGCGCGGACAAGAAGGTCCTGCGCGGCACCACCAAGCCCAACCTCGCGATCGTCACCAGCTACAACGACATGCTCTCGGCCCACCAGCCGTACGGCGCGTACCCGCCGGTGCTCAAGAAGGCCGCGATCCGCGCCGGTGGCATCGCCCAGGTCGCCGGCGGCGTGCCCGCCATGTGCGACGGCGTCACCCAGGGCCGCGCCGGCATGGAGCTCTCGCTCTACAGCCGCGACGTCATAGCGATGTCGGCCGCGATCGCCCTGAGCCACGACATGTTCGACGGCGCCCTGATGCTCGGCGTGTGCGACAAGATCGTGCCCGGTCTGCTCATCGGCGCGCTCTCCTTCGGCCACCTGCCGACGGTCTTCGTGCCGGCCGGACCGATGGAGTCGGGTCTGCCCAACAAGGAGAAGGCCCGCGTGCGTCAGCTGCACGCCGAGGGCAAGGTCGGGCGCGACGAGCTGCTCGAGGCCGAGTCGGCGTCGTACCACTCGCGTGGCACGTGCACCTTCTACGGCACCGCCAACTCCAACCAGCTGCTGATGGAGATGCTCGGGCTGCACCTGCCCGGGTCGTCGTTCGTCAACCCCGGCACCGCGCTGCGCGACGCCCTCACCGACGCGGCGGCCGCCCGTGCCGTCGCGATCACCCACGCCGGCGGGTCGCCCACGCCGATCGGCCACATCGTCGACGAGAAGGCGATCGTCAACGCCTGTGTCGGTCTGCTCGCCAGCGGCGGCTCGACCAACCACACGATGCACCTCGTCGCCATCGCCCGCGCCGCCGGCGTCATCCTCACCTGGCAGGACCTCTCGGACCTGTCCGCGGTGGTGCCGCTGCTGTGCCGGATCTACCCGAACGGCTCCGCCGACGTCAACCACTTCCACGCCGCCGGCGGCATCGGCTTCCTGGTGCGCACCATGCTCGACGCCGGGCTCCTGCACGAGGACGTCCTGACGATCATGGGTCCGGGCCTGCGGCACTACACGACCGAGCCGGTCCTGCGGGACGGCGTGGTGACGTGGCAGGACGGCACGCCTGAGTCGCTCGACCTCGACGTGCTTCGTCCGGTCGCCGACCCGTTCGCTCCCGACGGCGGCACCCGCGTGCTCACCGGCCCGCTCGGCACGGCGGTCATCAAGACGTCCGCCGTCGCCCTGGAGCACCGGGTGGTGCGCGCGCCGGCCATGGTGTTCGACGACCAGGCCGACTTCCTCACCGCCTTCGGCGAAGGTCGTCTCGACGGTCGCGACCTGGTCGCGGTGATCCGCTACCAGGGCCCCTCGGCCAACGGGATGCCCGAGCTGCACAAGCTCACCCCCGCGCTCGGCGTCCTCCAGGACCGCGGCCAGCACGTCGCGATCGTCACCGACGGCCGCATGTCGGGGGCGTCCGGCAAGGTGCCGGCCGCCATCCACGTCACCCCGGAGGCCGCCCTCGGCGGCCCGCTCGCCCGGGTGCGCGACGGGGACATGGTCGTCGTGGACGCCGTCCGCGGAGTGCTCGACCTCGAGGGGGTCGACGACCTCGACACCCGGCCGTCCACCGGCCGCCCGCCGACCGACGAGGAGTGGGCCGACACCGGACGCTCGCTGTTCTCGGCCTTCCGCGCCAGCGTCGGTCCCGCCGACGAGGGCGCCAGCATCTTCTCGGGCTCGACGAGCCCGGCCCACCAGCAGC
>NZ_JAXMNS010000157.1:0-7832 GCF_034670285.1 Nocardioides sp.
GCTGAGCGCCGGCCGGGTCGGGAACGAGGTGGTCATGGGGTGATTCTATCGAACATGTGTTCGAGCGGCAATGGTTGCAAGGCGGCGTTGGGGATGAGATCTCCGTGACGCCGGCGGCAGAGTGTCGTTGACTACGGTGACGGCCGCCACTCCAGGCGGCCGCCGGTGAGGAGTCTGTGGTGTCGGTTTCGGGTGCGCGTCGTATGCCGTTGTTGGTTGCTGGAGTGGCGTTGGCGGTGGTGCTGCCGCTGGCCGGGGCTCCGTCGGGCTCCGCCTCGGGCGTCGCGGCTTCGTCGGGCTCAGCCTCCGATCGCTCAGCCTCCGCCGTCGCGGTTTCGTCGAGCTCAGCCTCCGATCGCTCAGCCGCCGGGCGTTCGGCCTCCTCCAAGCGAGCCAAGAAGCGCACGATCAACGTCCTCTCCGTGTCCAACCGACCCGACCTCGTGTCGGGCGGCGACGTGCGGATCGCGGTGGGCAAGGTCAAGGGCCTCAAGCGCAAGCAGGTCACGATCCGGCTCAACGGCAAGGACGTGACGAAGCAGTTCGCCGTCCGTCCGGGCGGCCGCTACGAGGCGGTGCTGACCGGCCTCGACGTCGGGCGCAACGTCATCAAGGCGACCGGTCGTCGCAACAACGCCGGCAAGAAGAATGCGCACTCCGACTCCAAGATCCGCTTCGCGGGCCGCCTGGTCGTGACCAACCACCCCAACGGCGGACCGATCTTCTCCGGCCCCCAGCACGGCCCCTACCGCTGCCAGGAGACGGCCGTCGACGAGCAGTGCAACGAGCCGGCGTCGTACTCGTTCCTCTACAAGTCGAGCAACCCGCTCGAGCCGGGCCTCAAGTCCTACGACCCCGGCAACCCGCCGTCCGACGTCGCGACGACGACGTCCGACACCGGCGAGACGGTGCCGTTCATCGTGCGTCGTGAGGACGGCTTCCAGGCGCGCGACCGCTACACGGTCCTGGCGCTGTGGCAGCCCGGCAAGAAGTGGGACGCGTTCGAGCAGCAGCCCCAGTTCAACCACAAGGTCCTGATCCCGCACGGCGGCAACTGCGGGGCGTCGTACTCTCCGGGCAACCCGCCGCTGGAGGACTACGCCGGCACGATCCCCGAGTTCCCCGGCATCGAGCAGTCCTACATCACCGCGCTCGGGCTCGGCTTCGCCGTCGTCTCCACCGCGCTCAACAACACCGGCCACAACTGCAGCATCGCCACCGAGGCCGAGTCGCTGCTGATGGCCAAGGAGTACTTCGTCGAGCAGTACGGCACGATCCGCTACACGATCGGCACCGGCTGCTCGGGCGGCTCGATCGCGCAGAACACGATCGCCAACTCCTACCCCGGCATCTACCAGGGTCTGCTCACCACCTGCACCTACCCCGACGTGATCACCGCCGGCGCGCAGTTCGCCGACTACCACCTGATGCGCCGCTACTTCGAGGACCCGAGCCTGTGGGCACCGGGCGTCGTGTGGCTGCCGACCCAGGTCGCTGCCGTCGAGGGCCACATCTCGATGGTCAACGCGATCGCCGCAGACGAGCTGCTCTTCAAGTCGGCCCTCAACCCCGAGAACGACTGCTCCGGCTCCGTCGACACCGTGCCCGGCGACACCAGCACCCGCTACGACTCCGAGACCAACCCCGGCGGGGTGCGGTGCTCGGTGCTCGACATCATGAAGAACATGATCGGCGTCCGGCCGGAGGCGTCGTGGGGTGAGCAGGAGAAGGAGATCGGCGAGGGGTTCGCCGGCCTGCCCTTCGCCAACATCGGCATCCAGTACGGCCTGGAGCCGCTGCGGCGCGGAGAGATCACCACGCAGCAGTTCGTCGACCTCAACGTGAAGCTGGGCGGCCTCGACGTCGACCTCGAGAACATCGCCGAGCGCACGGTGGGTGACATCAAGTCGATCGGCCGCGCCTACCGCACCGGCCTGATCAACGAGGGCCAGCACATGGACTCGGTCGCGATCATCAACTTCGGCGGCCCCGACCCGGGCATCGCCCACGACTACGCCCACGCCTTCTGGGTCGAGGACCGGATGCGCCGCTCGCAGGGCGGCACCACTCCCAACCGCGTGATGTGGTTCGGCGTCACGCCCCTCATCGGCGACCCGCGCTGGGCCAACGAGTCGCTCACCGCGATGGACCGCTGGCTCACCGCCGTCGAGCGCGATCGTTCCTCGGCACCGTTGGCCCAGAAGGTCGCCGACAACAGGCCGGACGACATCACCGACCGCTGCGACAACGTGCCCGGCGTCCTCGAGATCCCCGGCGCGGACGGCGACGAGCGCGAGTGCGTGCTGCCCGACTCGCTCCAGCTGCGCCTGAGCACCCCGCGCGAGCAGGCCGGCGACGACGTCCTCAACGACCGCGTCGCCTGCCAGCTGCGCCCGATCGCCCGCGCCGACTACGACTTCCTGCTCGCACCGCTCAGTGACGCGCAGTGGGCCACGCTCCAGGAGGTCTTCCCGTTCGGCGTGTGTGACTACACCAAGCCCGGTCGCGGCTTCACCGACAACGAGACCTGGTTGCGCTACGGCAATCGTTCGGGCGAGGTCGTGTACGGCGGCCGCAGCCTGCCGACCCCCGGGAGCAAGCAGGCGTTCGGCTGGCAGTCGCGCTCGTTCAGGCCCCTGCTGCAGCAGTAGTCAGGGCGCGAGCCGTCTGTGCGTCTCGCCGCGTCTCGATACGCCGGTCGCTCGCTGCGCTCGCACCCCGGCTACTCGACGCCCAGGCAGTGTCCCCGGCTACTCGACGACCAGTCAGTGTCCCCGGCTACTCGACGACCCGAGGTGTGGGCTGGCCAGCGCCGGCAGCAGGAAGGCCCCGAGGTACGCCGTCAGGCTGGCGGCGTCGTCGATGTCGACCGCCTGCCCCGGCACGCTGACGAGGGAGACGACGATCCGGGTGACCCACTCGGCTGCGGCGTCGACGTCCAGGTCGGCGCGCAGCTCGCCGGAGGCCACGCCGGCCTCGAGCTGCGCGCGCCAGAACCACGACATCCCCGGGATCAGGTCGTCGACGAAGGTGCCGATCACGGCTGCGAAGGCGGCCGGCTCGCGGTCGCGCAGCTCGGTCGCCAGGGGGCCGAGCGGCGCGGCGCGGGCGAGCAGCACGGCGCCCGCGACCTGGGCGGCCACGCCCTCGGCCGCGTCGACGGTCTGCTGCGCCTCGACCCAGAACGCCTCGTCGCGGCGGATGAGCGCCGCCGACAGCAGGCTCGCCTTGTCGGGGAAGTGTCGGTAGAGCCAGGCGCGCGAGACCCCGGCCTCCGTGGCCACGCCCGCGGCCGTCGTACGACGGATGCCGTCGCGCCGCAGGCAGGCCTCGGCGGCGTCGAGGATGCGGTCGCGGGCCGACCGCTCGTCGGTGCGGGGGCTCACGTCAGCTCGTACTCCGCGAGGTCCACGCTGCGCGTCCACGCCCAGTAGTCGACCAGCCGCCACGGGTTGAGGCCGTGCACCTCGCCGTCGTCGTTGGTGTAGTAGTTGTGCGCGATGTGCGGGGAGGCCCAGACCATCGTGCGCATCTCGGCCTGCGAGCGCTCGTAGTAGTCGTCGTAGACCTCCTGGCGCGGCGCCAGGCTGCTGCTCCCGCTGGCGAGGAGGCCGTCGAGGCAGGCCATCACGTAGGACACCTCGCACTCGCTGGCGAGGATGATCGAGCCGCCGCTGGCGAGGTTGGTGCCGGGCCCGTAGAGGCAGAAGAAGTTGGGGAAGTCGGGCACCGTCACGCCCAGGTAGGCCCGCGGTCGCGTGCCCCACTGCTCGCGCAGGTCGACGCCGTCGCGACCGCGGATGCGCAGCGGCGTGAGCGGCTCGTTGTAGCGGAAGCCGGTCGCCCAGACGACGACGTCGGCGGAGTGGCGGCGTCCCTCGGAGTCGATCACGGCGTCGCCGTCCAGTCGCTCGACGCCGGCGCGCACGAGCTCGACGTGGTCGCGCTGGAGGGTGCGCAGCCAGGCGCCGTTGTCCTGCAGCGTCCGCTTGCCGGTGGCGGGGTAGTCGGGCAGGACCTTGGCGAGCAGGTCGGCGTCGTCGCCGACCTGGCCCTCGATCCACTCGGTGAACATCATCCGCGCGAAGTCGTTGATCTCGCTGACCGAGCGCTCCTGCGGCTCCCAGTCGGGGTCGACCTTGGCGGCCGCGAGCCCGGTGTCGCAGCTCGGGAAGAAGATCAGGAACCGGAACCAACGCGCGTAGCCGGGCAGGTGGCGCAGCGCCCAGCGCATCCCCTCGCCGACCGGCTCGTGGTAGTTGGGGTTGGGGAACATCCACTGCGCCGAGCGCTGGAGGACCGTGAGCGAGCCGACTCGGTCGGCGATCGCCGGGGCGACCTGGAAGCCGGTCGCGGCGGCGCCGACCATGACGACGTCCTTGCCGGTCAGGTCGACCGAGTGGTCCCACTGGGCGGTGTGGAACGCCGGCACGTCGAGCTCGCCCGGCACGTCGGGCACGTTCGGTCGGTTGAGCTGACCGACGGCGCTGATGAGCACGGTGCTGGTGAGCGTGGAGCCGTCCGACAGCTCGGTGCGCTACGTCTGCGAGGCGTCGTCCCACTCGGCGCCGACGACCTCGGTGCCGAATCGCACGTGCCGCGCGATGTCGTGCTTCTCCATCACGCCCTCGAAGTAGGCGAGGATCTCGGGCTGCTGGGCGAAGTACTCCGTCCAGTGGTCGCTGGGCTCGAAGCTGTAGCAGTAGAAGTGGTTGCCGACGTCGACCCGCGCCCCGGGGTAGGTGTTCTCGAACCACGTGCCGCCGGCGCCGGCGTTCTTCTCGACCACCGTGTAGGGGATGCCGGCCTGCCCGAGGCGGATGGCGGCGAGGATGCCCGACATCCCGCAGCCGATGACGACGGCCGAGAAGCCCTCCGGGACGTCGCGCGCGGCCGGCACCCTGGCGGCGCGCGGGTCGGGGGAGTCGAGACCGAGCTCCTCGAGCATCATCGCGACGTACTCGTCGGGCACGGGCGCGCCGATGATCCAGTCCATCATCCGCTTCACGGTCGGGGCATCGAGCGGCTCCGGCTCCGGGCAACCGCGGTCGCGCCAGTCGCGCAGGACGTCGTACGCCGTGGCGCGCAGCGTGGCGAGGTCGTCGGGGGTCAGGAACCCCTGGATCTCGTTGAGGAACGAGCCACCCGGCCGCACGGGGCCGTCGAGGAGGCGGTCGCGCTCCGCGGCGTCGCGGGCCACGTGGACGCAGGACAGGAGCAGGGTCGGGACCGAGACGTCCTCCAGGTGGGCCCGGAGCTGCTCGTCGCTGACGGTGATCGACATGGAAGTCAAAGTACACACTTGTGCAGATGTGTCTACTCCATCTAGCGTGCAACGGGTGAGAGCCGTCACTGCGCAAGCGCCAGGCCAGATCTCCGTCGAGGAGGTGCCCGACGCAGCCCTCCCGGGCCCAGCAGGGGCCGTGGTGAGGGTGGAGGCGGCCGCGATCTGCGGCTCCGACCTCCACTTCTACGACGGCGACCTGCCGTTCTACCCGGTCGCGGTCGGTCACGAGTCGATCGGCACCGTAACCGAGATCGGCGCCGACGTGGCTCGGTTCGGCGTCGGCGACCGGGTGCTCGTCTCGTCCGTCGCAGGCTGTGGTGCGTGCGCGGGCTGCGCGACGCTCGACCCCGTCGCCTGCACGGGCGGCGCCAAGGTCTTCGGTTCCGGTGAGCTCGGGGGAGCGCAGAGCGACCTGCTCGCCGTCCCGGCGGCCGACTTCAACCTGCTTCGCATTCCCGAGGGGGTCAGCGACGAGGCCGCCCTGCTGCTCACCGACAACCTCGGCACCGGCTGGGCGGCCGCGACCCGTGCCGACTTCGAGCCCGGCGAGACCGTCGTCGTGCTCGGACTCGGGGCCGTGGGCCAGTGCGCAGTGCGCTGCGCGATCGCGCTCGGCGCCCGGGTGCTGGCCTACGACCCGGTCGAGGGGCGCCGCGCGCTGGCCGAGGCCGCCGGCGCGACCGCACTGCCCGACGACGTCGTGCCGGCCGTCCTCGAGGCCACCGGCGGACGAGGTGCCGCCGCCGTGATCGACGCGGTCGGCCACAACGCCACCGTCGACACCGCTTTCGCGGCCGTGCGCTCGACCGGCACCGTCTCGGTGGTAGGCATCCACGACCTCGAGCCCTACCCGCTCCAGCTGCTGATGGGCACCTTCCGCTCCATCACGTTGCGGATGACGACCGCACCGGTGCACCGCACCTGGGGCGAGCTGCTGCCGCTGATCGCCGACGGCCGCCTCGACACCACGGGGATCTTCACCCACACCTTCGACCTCGACGACGCGGCCGAGGCCTACGCCGCCGTCGCCTCCCGCTCGGCCGACTGCCTGAAAGTGATGCTGATCCCGTGACGCTGACCCTCCCGCTCCACGGCAAGGCCGTCATCGTCACCGGAGGGGCCTCCGGGATCGGTCGCGCGAGCGCCGAGCTGCTGATCGAGCGTGGGGCGAAGGTCGCGATCTGGGACCTCGCCGGCGACACCCTCGCGGTGGCCGAGGAGATCGGCGCGCAAGGCCAGGTGGTCGACGTGACCGCCGACCTCGCGGCCCCGGTCGCCGAGGCGGTCGCGGCCCTGGGCGGGGTCACCGGGCTCGTGCACGCTGCCGGTCGCGCCCACCCCGAGCCGGTCGGTGCCTTCACCGCCGACTCCTGGGACGAGGTCGTCGACGTCAACCTGCGCGCCCACGCCCTGCTCACCCAGGCGCTGCTTCCCCACCTCGAGCAGGCGGCCGCCAGCGGAGTCGGGCCCTCGGTCGTGGCGATCTCCTCGATCGAGGGGATGGCCGCCAACCCGTGGATCCCGGCCTACTGCGCCTCGAAGGCCGGGCTCCTCGGCCTCACCCGCTCGATGGCGGCCCAGCTCGGCGCGAGCGGCATCCGGGTCAACTCGGTGTGCCCCGGGTTCATCGTGACGCCGATGATCCAGCAGGTGCTCGACATCCCCGAGATGAAGCAGGAGTACGAGCAGGCTGCCCCGCTGGGCCGGATGGGCGCCCCGCGCGAGGTCGCCGGTGCCGTGGCGTTCCTGCTCTCCGACGACGCCTCGTTCATCACCGGGACCGAGATCGTCGTCGACGGTGGTCTGATCTCCAAGCACTGACAGCAGGCCGCCGCGCAGTGGCTACATCAGGTAGTCGTCGTTGCTCGCCCGCACGGTGATGTCGCTGATGAGCACGCCCCACGGCTGGTCGATGGCGTGGAGCACCTGCTCGGCGAGCAGGCCGGGGGAGAGGGCGGCGTACCCGATGCTGTCGGGGCTCGTGAGGTGGTCAGGCGGGTCGGCGTCGAAGATCTGGCCCATCTTCTCGTAGAAGCCGTCCTTGCGGACGCCGAGCACGGGGTCGATCGCCTCGGGGTTGATGACGCCGCCGGCCAGACCGGTGCCGGGGACGCCGGTCGGGCGCACCGTGGTCACCTTGATGAGCCCGAGCGACTCCTGGCGCAGTGCCTCGGAGAGCACGTTGACCGCGGCCTTCGTGGCGCTGTAGACGGCGGACCCGCCGACGGCGTGGTTGCCGAAGACCGAGGAGATGTTGACGACGTGACCGCGGCCCTGGCGGACCATGTGGTCGTGCGCGGCGATGATGCCGTTGAGGACGCCCTTGAGGTTGATGTCGATGCACCGGCTCCAGGCCTCGGCGGCGATCTCGTGGTCGGCGTAGAACGCCAGTGGCATCACGCCCGCGTTGTTGATCCAGACATCGACCGCGCCGAATCGTTCGACGACCCGGTCGGCGAACGCCTTCATCGCCGAGAGGTCGGCGACGTCGACGGTGCCGGTCTCGGTGTGGTCGCCGGCGAGGGCGGTCTAGGCATCGCCGGCG
>NZ_JAXMNS010000158.1:0-7803 GCF_034670285.1 Nocardioides sp.
TGCCTCGGCGTGCTCGAGCACCAGGGTCTCGAGGCCCGACTCGACCGCGACGGTGACGCGTTCGGCCTGCTGTGGCTTGCCCTTGATCGTGTTGACCAGCCGGTCGCGCAGCCCGCCGACGCGGTTCTCCAGCGAGCGCAGCAGCTCACCGGTGCCGACGAACTCCTGCCAGCGCGCCAGGACCTCGCCGCGCATCAGGGTGCCGTCGGCCGAGGCGGCGACGATCGCACGGGCGGCGTCGTCGTAGGTCTCCTCGACGTCGGCGCGCAGGCTCAGCGCGATCGTGGTCTGCTCGACCGCGCCGTCGGCGATCGGGTAGGTGCGTCGGGTGATGGCGCGCACGGCGCCGTCCAGCGTCTGGCGTACGACGGCGCCACGCGCGTCGGCGTTCTCGGCCAGCGACTCGAGCCACTCGCGGATGTCGACGACGTGGTGCGCCGGGAGCAGGCCGTCGTCGTCGACGTCGCCCTCCTCGACGACGAAGAGCGGGGAGTCCTTGAGGCCGCGGCTCGCCAGCATGCGGGCCAGGTGGGTCGAGACGGTCTGCACGGCCTCGTCGGGGGTGCGGTCGAGCACGATCGCGACGGCGGTCGAGCGCTCGGCTGCCTGCTTGAGGTACTCCCACGGCACCTGGTCGGCGTAGCGCGCAGCCGAGGTGACGAAGAGCCAGAGGTCGGCGGCGGCGAGCAGCTGGGCGGCGAGCAGCCGGTTGCGCTCCTCGACCGAGTCGACGTCGGGGGCGTCCAGGATCGCGAGTCCGGCGGGCACGGCGTCGGTGGCGACGAGCTGGATCGAGTCGGGGTCGTCGGTGACGTGCTCGACGCGCGTGAGGTCGGGCAGCAGCCGGTCCTGGCCGAACCAGTGGGCGTCGTCGGGGTGGTGCACGAGCACGGGCGACCGGGTCGTGGGGCGCAGCACGCCGGGCGTGGTGACGCGATGACCGACCAGCGAGTTGACCAGGGTCGACTTCCCGGCACCGGTGGAGCCGCCGACGACGGCCAGCAGGGGCGCCTCAAGCGTCATCAGGCGCGGGATGACGTAGTCCTCGAGCTGGTCGACCATCTCGGCGCGGTCGCGGCGCAGCGGCTCGACGCCCGGGAGGTCGAACGGCAGGGGCGTGCTGCTCAGCGCTGCGTGCAGCCGGACGATCGCGGTGACCATCCGACTGTCGGTGGTGGCGCCGTGCTCGCCGGCCGCTCCGGTGCTGGAGTGACCGGAGCGGAGCTCGGGGTGGTGAGGAGTGTTCACAGGGTCGGCACGACCTGTCCGGGGAAGGCGATGTGGGGACGGACTGCGCGGATGCGCTCGACGTGCTCGGCGCCCCGGACCCGCCAATCAGCTGGTGGGGTGCCGCGCAGGAGGCGGTGGTGGAGGTAGCCGAGCTCGATGGTGGCCTGCTGATAGCTCGCCATCGCGCGTGCTCCTTCGGGGCCGCCGAGACGACCGGCATAGGCACGAGTGGCCTGGCGTGCGCGCAGGTCGACCACCCAGCCGATGTCGGTGGCGGGGATCAGCCCGCGCCGTGCTGCGTCGTCGAGGGCAGCCTGGAGGACGAGCGGCTCGCTGCGACGCATCCACACGGCCAGCGACGCCAGCCCGACCAGGGCCGGGACCATCAGCACGACGTAGACGCCGACGAAGCCACCGACGCCGAAGATCGTCGAGGCGTTCCAGGCTCCGTGGGTGAGGACCGCGAGGACGAAGCCGCCGAGGGGTGCGGCGACGCGCACCCGGCGGCTGCGCGAGGCGACGGCGATCCCGACGCCGACGCCGATGAACGCCGTGAAGAGCGGGTGGGCGAAGGGGCTCACGAGGCAGCGGACGACGAAGGTGGCCGTCACGCCGGCGACGCCGCCGGGGCCCACGCCGTCCGTGCCGTTGTAGGCGGCGGCGAGGTAGAGGATGTTCTCGGTGAAGGCGAAGCCGATGCCGACCATGCCGGCGTAGACGATCCCGTCGAGGATCCCGTCGAGCTCGGCGCGGCGCCACCACAGCAGGAGCAGGAGGAAGAGCCCCTTCGCCGCTTCCTCGGTGACCGGAGCGACCACGGCGAGGGACACGTCGTCGGTGACGGCACCGAAGATGCCGCCCATCCCACCGAGGACCAGGGCTGCGGCGGTGGCCACGAAGGCACCCCAGAGCAGCCCGTAGAGAAGCAGTGTCTTGGGCTCGGGCTCGTAGCGGTCGAGCCACAGGTAGCAGGCGACCAGCGGGCCGACCGGGAGCGCTGCGAGGAGCGCTGCGACCAGGGTGACCGTGGGTGCGCCGGCGAGGGCCAGGACCGCGAGCATCATCAGCGCACCGAGAATCACCGCCACGGTCACGACGACCGTGAACGTGACACTCTCGGAACGGCGCTCGGACATGGAGTAGAGCCTATCGGCCAGGGCGCGCGCGAGCAGACGACCCCGTGCTGTGCCTGGTTACAGTGGCTGGGTGAGTGAAGAGAAGTCCACCGGACTGGCCACCGAGTCGCACGACCCCGCTGTTCCCGAAGCGTACTCCGCGTTCATGCGGACCGGCTGGGACGACGCCGAGCGCGACCTCCCGTCGTTCTCCGGCGCAGGGCGCACGACCGAGCGCCGCGAGCGCCTGGCCGCGCTGTTCCCGGGCGAGCGACTGGTGCTCCCGGGCGGCGGCTACAAGGTGCGCTCCTACGACACCGACTACCGCTTCCGTGCCGACACGGCTCACGCCTACTTCACCGGCAACCAGACCAGCGACGCCGTCCTGGTCATCGAGGACGGCGAGTCGACCCTCTACGCGCGTCCTCGCTCGGGCCGCGAGACCGACGAGTTCTTCCGTGACCGTCAGTACGGCGAGCTGTGGGTCGGCAAGCGCCCCTCGCTCGGCGAGCTGTCGGCGACGCTCGGCATCAAGGTGCGCCACATCGACCGCCTCCAGGACGCCCTGAGCGGCTCGGGCAAGACGCGCGTGCACCGCGGGATCTCCGACAGCGTCGATCGGATGCTGCCCGGCGACGCTGCGCTCGACACCGACTTCAAGCGGGTCATCTCCGAGATGCGCCTCATCAAGGACGACTGGGAGCTCGGCCAGCTGCAGGAGGCCTGCGACATCACCACCCTCGGCTTCGAGGACTCCGTGTCCGAGTGGGACCGCGTGCTCGAGTTCGGCGAGCGCTGGATCGAGGGCACCTTCTTCCGGCGCGCCCGGGCGATGGGCAACGACATCGGCTACGACTCCATCGTCGGCGGCGGCTCGCACGCCACGACCCTGCACTGGATCGACAACGACGGCCCGATCACGCCGGGCACCCTGGTGCTGCTCGACATGGGCGTGGAGGGACGCAACCTCTACACCGCCGACGTCACCCGCACCCTGCCCGTCAACGGCACCTACTCCCCCGTGCAGCGCGAGCTCTACGAGCTGGTGCTGGCCGCCCAGGACGCCGGGATCGCCGCCGTACGACCGGGTGCTCGCTTCGCCGAGCCGCACGAGGCCGCGATGAGCGTGCTCGCGCACGGCCTCGACGGCATGGGACTCCTGCCGGTCTCGGCCGAGGAAGCCCTCGACCCGGAGTCGAAGGTCTACGCCCGCTGGACCCTGCACGGCACGAGCCACATGCTCGGCCTCGACGTGCACGACTGCGGCCAGGCTGCGCCGGAGTCCTACGCCAAGGGCACCCTCGCCGAAGGCATGGTGCTCACCGTCGAGCCCGGCCTCTACTTCCAGGCCGACGACCTGCTCGTGCCCGAGGAGCTGCGCGGCACCGGCATCCGCATCGAGGACGACCTCGTCGTCACCGCCGACGGCACCCGCAACCTCTCGGCCGCGCTGCCGCGCACGGCCGACGCCGTCGAGGCATGGATGGCCGAGCGCCGCTAGCCCTACGATCAGCGGGTGACCTTGACCCCACTTCGCCGCCACCTCGCCGCGGCCGCCGTCCTGTCGCTGACCCTTGGCTTCGGCGCGTGCGCCTCCGACGAGACACCTGCTGATGAGTCCCCCTCCAGCGACACCGCCTCGCCGGAGCCTTCCGAGGACGCTGAACCGTCCGAGGAGCCGGCCGACGGCGAGTTCCTGACCGAGGACGAGCTGATGCCCGCGGTGCTCACGCCCGACGACCTGCCCGGCGGCTTCGTGCTCGAGCCCGAGGAGGAGGACGACGAGGACTCCGAGGCCTTCGCCGGCACCTGCCTCGAGGAGGTCGGCACCTTGACCGACCAGCCGGAGTTCGACGCCGACGGCGAGGCCGAGGCCAGCTACGTGCTCGACGGTGACGCGGGCCAGAGCTCGGTGAAGTCGCAGGTGCAGTCCTACGCCGACCAGGGTCAGGTCGAGACTGCCATCGCACTGTTCTCCGAGGTCGTCGGCACGTGCTCCGAGGCCAGCGGCACCGACCCCGACGGCACGACGTACGACCTCGAGGTCCTCTCCGACCAGACCGTCTCGCTCGCCGGCGTCGACGAGCAGGCGCGAGTCGCGATCAGCGGCACCTTCACCAGCGGTGAGCTCGAGCTGCCGGTCAGCATCGGCTACAACGTGGCGCGCATCGCCAACAACATCGTGGTCATCGCGACCCTCGACATCGGCGAGGCGGGCGACGGCATCGTGCCCCAGACCGACGTCATCGCCCAGATCTCCGTCGACCGGCTCGCCGAGATCACCGGCTGACCTCGCTGATCACTGCGGCACCGTGCTGGCTCTGCGTCTGGTGACACCAGACGTCACCAAACGCAGAGTCAGACGCGCGACCTCGGGCTGACATACTTGCCCGCGGGCCCTCGGGTCCATGCCCCCGTAGCTCAGCTGGATAGAGCAGCGGCCTTCTAATCCGCCGGTCGCAGGTTCGAATCCTGCCGGGGGCGCCCAGCCCAGATCAGCGCAGGTCAGCCCAGGTCGAGCTTGCGCATCGTGATGCGTGCCATCGCCTGCTCACCGCGGGCGTTGGGGTGCACGATGATCGGGTTGGTGCCCAGCGCCACCGGCTCCACCCACCGCGTGGCGACGTCCTGGCACGCGTCGCGGCCCCTCGAGGCGCGAGGCACGTTGACGTAGGTGCTGCCGGTGGCCTTCGCGGCGCGGCGTACGACGTTGTTGAGCACGCGCTGGAGGTTGAACAGGTAGGGCACGTCGCCGGTGGCGACGGGCATCTGCGGGAAGCAGCCGCCCTTCCTCGGCATGATCCGCGGGTAGCCGAGAATTGCCACCTCGGCCTTCGGCGCCTTGCGGTGCACGGCGCGCAGCGCCTTCTTCAGCGAGGGGAAGGTCGTGGTGCGGATCGTCTTCACGAACGAGTTGCCGTACTGGTCCTTGCACGGGCTGCCGGTGCCGGCCGTCGAGATCCCGGCCACGCCACACTGCGCGATCGAGTTGATGAACACGCTGGAGTCGTTGCCGCCGATCGTCATGGTGACGAGCCGGGCACGACCGGTCACGGCGTCGAGCTGGGGCGGGATGTCGGAACCCTGGGAGCCCTTGAAGTCGCCGGTGTCGGCCGCTCCGCACGACACGTCGGTGAGGTTCGCCCCGATCTTCGCCGCGATCAGGTGGGGGTAGTTGTTGGTCGAGCGCAGGCACTGCGGGGGCGCGGTCGGGTCGAGGGGCAGCACCCCGGTCGCGGCGCTGTAGCTGTCGCCGAGGGCGACGTAACGCAGCCCTGCGCGACGCTCCTGCTCGACACTCGAGGCCTCCGTCGATCCCGCAGCCGCAACAGTGGTGGCCGTCAGCGACCCCGCCAGCACGGTCGTCAGGGACAGGCAGAGAGCAAGAGTCGTACGGCGGAAGCGCATGCTCGGACAGTAACCGGCGTCACCACACCGTCCCGGGCGCTCTCGGCCCTCAGGACCGATGACCCTCAGGTCCGGGGAGCCTCGAGCACCCGACTCGTGTTGGGCTCGAAGCCGTGCTGCATGCCCCAGATGACCGCTTGAGAGCGACGCGAGATCCCGATCTTGCGGTAGGCGCCGCGGATGTAGGTCTTGACCGAGTTGATCGACAGGTAGGTCATCTTGGCGATCTCGTCGTTGGACAACCCCTGGGTGATCAGGGCGACGACCTCCGCCTCGCGCGCCGAGAGGCCGTGTTCGTGCCCGGGCCACACCCCGCGCATGCTGGCCGCAGCCTGGGTCGGGTCGACCGGCTGCTGGGGAGCCGGCCGCACCGTCTCGCCGCGCCAGACGGCCTCGAGACCCGCGACCATGCCCTCGGCCTTGAGCTCCTTCGACAGGTAGCCGGACGCCCCGCGGGCCAGGGCACGGTCGACCAGGTCGGGGTCGACGTTCCAGCTGAAGACCACGACCTTGGCGCGGCCGCCGTTGACGAGAGTCTCGAGGTCGATCCCGTCGCCCTGCACCTGTCCGAAGGTGTCGTAGAGGATCAGGTCGACATCGCTGATCACGGGCAGCTGGCTGTCCAGCTCGACCACGCGCACGCGCTCGGAGAAGGGCGCCAGCGCGGCCGCGACACCGGCGATGACGATCTCGTAGTCGTTGACGATCGCCACGGACAGCGGCGGCGGGGAGTCGGACATGGCGGCAGCCTATTCACCCGATCGGAGGATGGTCGGACTTCGCCCAGGTTCTTAAGATGCGGAAGTGTCTGCAGGTGCGCGATTCGTCGACGACGGCGAGGCTGTTCCTCATACGCCTGTCGCGACGTGGCAGGAGCACCCGTCGTACGGCGCCCGGCCGCTCCTCGACCTCACCCACCACGGCGAGCCCTGCACGCGCCTGGTGGTCCTTGCGGCCCACCCCGACGACGAGAGCCTGGGCGCCGGCGGCCTGATCGCCACCGCAGCCGCCGCCGGCCTGTCGGTGTACGTCGCCCTCCTGACTGCGGGCGAGGCGTCGCAGTACGCCGCTCACGGCGCGACCCGCCACGCCCTGGCCACCCTGCGCCTCGCGGAGATGGAGAACGCACTGGCGCGCCTGGCCCCGGACAACTTCCTGGCCTTCCTCGGCGCCCCCGACGGTGCGGTCGCCGAGTCCGAGGAGCAGGTCGCCCGCAGCCTCACGGACCTCCTCGGCGACGCCTCCCGCACGCTGCTCGCTGCCCCGTGGCGCCAGGACGGCCACCCCGACCACGACGCCGCCGGGCGTGCGGCCGCGCACGCGGCGCGGACGAGCGGGGCCAGGCTCGTGGAGTACCCGTTGCTCGCCTGGACCCACCGGAGCCCCGACGAGCTGCCCTGGGACGACGTGCTCTGCCTCGAGCTGAGCCCGGCTCTGCAGGAGCAGAAGGCGGCAGCGATCCGCGCGCACGTGAGCCAGGTGCGCCCTCCGCCGAACAACCCGGACGGCGCGCCACCGCTGTCGGGGCGGGTGCTCGGGCACTTCCACACCCCGTTCGAGCACTACCTCGAAGCAGCGCCGCCGGCACCCTCGTAGGTCGTGATCTCCTCGTGCAGCGAGCGTCGTACGTCGTCGGGGGCGTACGACGCGTCCACCGCGGCGCGGGCCAGGTCGGCCACCCCGGCCTCGTCGAGCGAGAGCAGGTCGGCGGCGATCTCGTACTCGCGGTTGAGGGTGGTGCCGAACATCGGAGGGACGTCGGAGTTGATGGTCACCACGACCCCCGCGTCGACGAGCTCGCGCAGCGGGTGCTCGGCGAGCGTGGCGACGGCCCTGGTCGCGATGTTGGACGAGGGACAGACCTCGAGCGGGATGCGGTGCTCGGCCAGGTGGGCCAGCAGCGCCGGGTCGCCCACCGCCGAGGTGCCGTGACCGATGCGCTCGGCACCCAGCACCCGCAGCGCGTCCCAGATCGTCTCGGGCCCGGTCGTCTCACCGGCGTGGGGCACCGAGCGGAGCCCGGCAGCGCGCGCCGCGTCGAAGTGCGGCG
>NZ_JAXMNS010000159.1:0-7765 GCF_034670285.1 Nocardioides sp.
CATCGGGCCTCCTCCAGGTTCATGTCGAGTGCGCCGCGAAGCGCACGACGGGCGCGATGGATGCGTGACCGCACGGTTCCGACCGGGACACCCACTGCATCGGCTACCTCGGCGTACGAGAGCCCCTCCCACGCGTAGAGGAGGAGCGTCTCGCGGTCGTCAGCAGCGAGCGTGGCCAGTACGTCGCGGACGACGTGCCACTCCCGGGACGCATCGACGCCGGCGATCACGGCGTCGTGATCGTCGACGTACCGGCCGGCCCAGGTCCCGCTGACCCGCATGTCGCTCGCCGTCGTCCGGAAGTGCCGATGGGTCAGGTTTCTCGCGATCCCGTAGAGCCAGGGCAGGGCAGAGCCGGACTCTGAGGCGAACGACGCTCTCTGAGCGAACGCGGCGGTGAACACCTCCGAGAGAACATCGTCGGCGACCTGATGCCCCGCACGACGTGAGACGTACGCGTGAATGGCGCCGTGGTGGCGATCGAAGATCTCAGCGAAGAGATGGGGCTGCCGCCGAGATCGTGCCAGCACCTCGGCACCCGTAAACATGGTCACACGACCCTATGCCGCTCGACAGCAACGCGGTTCACGACCACCCGACTTCGCATGCCCTACTTCGGTGTCCGAACGTCGGCATGAGCGCGTTCCCCTCGCGCCCGTTGCGACGTTGTTCCTCTCGTGCGGTGCTCTGCCTCGGTTGCGGTCGGCGCTTGCCTCACCGGATCTCGTCGGGCCCGTTGCGACGTCGTTCCTCCGTCACAGGGCTTGCTCGATCTTCGTTCCCGACGCCGGTGCTCGTGCCTCGCACCGGCTGGTCACTCGCTACTCTTCGGGGATGAGCAAGCGCGTCTACCTCCACATCGGCGCGCCGAAGACCGGCACGACGTACCTCCAGGACCGGCTGCGGCTCAACGCCCGCACCCTGACTGCGCACGACATCCACTTCCCGAGCCGCAACATGGCCGTCGACGCGCCTCTGTTCCACTTCCGCGCGGCCCTCGACCTGATGGGTCAGGACTGGGGCGGCGAGCCCGGCCACGCCGTCGGCAGCTGGGACGCGCTGGTGCGGCGCATCCGTCGCCTCGACGGCACGATCATCGTCAGCCACGAGATTCTTGCCCCGGCCCAGACGGCGCAGATCGCCAAGGCCAAGGCCACGATCGCGCGCGCCGGCGCCGAGCTGCACATCGTCTACTCCGCCCGCGACCAGGCCCGCCAGATTCCGGCCGCCTGGCAGGAGAGCATCAAGCAGGGCCGCACCTGGAGCTATCGCCAGTTCTGCAAGCGCGTCGTCAAGCAGCGCTCGTGGTTCTCCCGCGCCTTCGACCTGCCCGAGGTGCTCATCGCCTGGGGCGAGGGACTGCCGCCCGAGCAGGTGCACGTCGTCACCGTCCCGCAGTCGCGCGGGCCCGAGCTGTGGCAGCGCAACTGCGCGGTCTTCGGCATCGACCCGGCCTGGGCGCCGCGCGAGTCCGAGGCCCGCAACGCCTCGCTCGGCGTGCCCGAGACCGCGATGCTGCGGCGCCTCAACGCCCAGCTCGAGCGGGTGCCGCGCCAGGAGCCCAGCTATGACGGTCTCGTGCGCCGGATGCTCGCCGAGGAGACCCTGGTGCAGCGCACGTCCAAGCCGTTGCTGCTCCCGCCGCAGATGCAGGAGTGGGCCGAGTCCGACGCCGAGCGCTGGATCGAGTGGATCGTCGGCAGCGATGTCTCGGTCCATGGTGACGTCGAGGACCTGCGCCCGCGCCCCCGCGACCCCGAGGCCGGCTGGGCCAACCCCGACAAGATCGGCGCCAAGCCCCAGCTCAAGGCCGCCATCGAGGCGCTCGCCGCGATGACCGCCGAGGCCGGGCGCCGCGGTGACCCCGGCGACAAGCTGGCCTCCAAGGTCAAGCAGCGGGTGCGTCAGCTGCGAGATGACTGAGGCGCTCATGAGCGCCGATCGGGCCTGGGCCTGGGTCGCCGCCCTGCGCGCCGGGTCGACGACGCCGTGGACCCAGTGGGTCGCTGAGTCCGCCGAGACCGCGGCGCCCACGGGGCGCGACCTCCCCGGCGCCCACCAGCTCGAGCTCGTACGTCGGGTCAACCTGGCGGTCGAGCGCGGCACCGCAGCAGCCTCCCGCGCCGAGGTGACGACGCTGGTCGAGCGCATCCTCACGGCCAGCCCGACGGGTCGCGGGGTGCCCGACCGCGACCTGATCGGCGCGGTGCCCGAGCGCTCCTGGGGGCTGCCGCCGGTCGACCCGAGCGACCTGGCCGACTGCGACCTGCTGCCCGTCGCCGCGCGGCTGGTCGCTGAGGACCTTCTCGCCTCGGGACCCCAGCCCGAGCCCTCGCAGCAGGGCCGGCCCACCGCGCCTCGCCGCGTCGTACGACGGCTGAGCCGAACGCTGCGTCGCGACCGCGGCCACCAGGTGGTCGGCGCACCCTGGCAGGCCTGGACGGCGCGCGACGAGCTGATGCGTCGCGGCCGCGCCCTCGGCGGACCGGAGCACCCCCGGCACGCCGTCGTCGTGGTGGGCCAGGACCCCGCGACGATGCTGGTCGACGCCTACACCGCGCGCGCCTTCGACACCGGTGGCCCGGCCTGGGAGGGCTGGCTGCGCTCCGGACCTGGTCGCTCGCTGCCCCGCCGCGCCGACCTCGCAGTGATCGCCGCGACCTGGGCGGCGACGACCGACAGGGATCGACTCGTCCTCGTGGTCGACCCCGAGAGCCTGCCGCACGCCCTGGGTCTGCCGACCGGAGCGCTCGGCCGACTCACCCCGCCGCGGCCTACTGCGGCCGCCGTCGACCTGGCCCGCCGCGTCGCTCCTCCGCTGGGTCTGTGGGTGCCCGCGAAGGAGCGTCGCCGCCTGCTGCGCCGCGTCCTCCTGCCTCAGCTGCTCGCCGACGCCGAGACGCACCCGTCCCCGTCGCTCGCCCTGCCGGAGGCGGCGCTCCCGCGCGTACGACGCCGTGCCGAGCGGGTGCGCGAGCAGGTCGCGGCCGCTGGATACCCTGTGGCCGGCGACCTGCAGCGCCTGCTGCCCGATCCCGGGCACCTCGAGCCGTCCGGCACCTGCCCGGACGACGCCGAGGTGCTCGCGCTGGCGATCCGGGTCCTGCTGGGCGCCACACCACCGACCACGAGGGGAGCCGAGAGATGAAGCGCCGGATCCTGCTCCACGTCGGCACCCCCAAGACCGGCACGTCCTACGTGCAGGACGTCATGTTTCGCAGCCGTCCGGCGCTGCTCGAGGCCGGCATCCTCTACCCGGCCGAGCGCTTCGATGCCCACTTCCTCGCCGCCCTGGACCTGATGAGCCTGCCCTGGGGCGGCCTCGAGGCCGAGGCGATCGGCGCGTGGGACCGTCTCGCCGAGCAGGCGCGCGCCCACCACGGCACCACGATCATCAGCCACGAGATCCTCGCCCACGCCTCACGCACGCAGGCGGCGCACGCCCTCGAGTCGCTGGGTCACCGCTGGGACCTTCCGGCCGACGAGCAGGAGACCGAGGTGCACGTGATCGTCTCCGCGCGCGACCTCGTGCGCCAGGTACCCGCGGAGTGGCAGGAGAACGTCAAGCACCGCAGCACGCTGTCGTACGCCGACTTCCTCGCAGGCATCCGTGACCCCGAGCGTCGTACCCGTGTGTCGAGCTGGTTCTGGGCCGTGCAGGAGCTGCCCTCGATCCTCGACCGCTGGGCCCACGACCTCCCGCCCGAGCACGTGCACCTGGTCACCGTGCCGCCGTCCGGCACGGCGCCCGACGTGCTGTGGCAGCGCTTCAGCCAGGCGCTGCACCTCGACGGTCTCGAGCTCGACCACTCCGCGTCGCGGGCCAACCCGTCGATGGGAGTGCCCGAGACGGCCCTGATCCGCCGCATCAACCTCGCGGCCAACGACGTGCTGGCGCCCCCCGACTACCGACCCCTGGTGCGCGAGCTGCTGGCCCACCAGACCCTCTCGCAGCGCCGCAACTCACCACGGATCTCGCTGCCGCCCGAGACGCACGCCTGGGCGCTCGAGGTCGGCCAGTCGTGGATCGAGGTCATCGCCCAGCAGGGCTACGACGTGATCGGCGACGCCGAGGAGCTGCGCGGCGCCCCGGTGCCCGAAGCGGTCGAGGGCCAGTCCTGGGCCGACCCCGACCACCCCCGGCCGCGCGAGGTCGCCGACGCCGCGCTCGACGCGATCACCGCGCTGGCCCTGGAGGCCGCGCGCTCGCGCGCCGAGATCGACCGGCTGCACGGCGAGCTCCACGAGACCCGGCAGGCGCTGGAGCGGTCCTACCTGCGCGTGAGCTATCGGCTGCGCGAGAAGATCGTGCGTGGACTGGAGCGCTCGCGCCCCGGTCGGCTGATGATGCGCGGTTATCGCACCGTGCGGGGCAGGAACTCGCCCTCGGCGTAGTGGCCGATCTTGTAGGTCGACCAGCCGTCGGTGCCCATGCCGACCAGTCCGCCGATGCCCGGCACGCGCCGTCCCATCGTGGTGGCCAGGCGCTTGCCCGCGACCCGGGTGATCAGGTCGTTGGCGACCTCGGCGGAGACCAGCGCATCGATCGCGGGGTCGTGCACCGGGGCGGTGGCCAGCGCCATCGGCGGCGCCGGCAGCTTGCCCTTCTTGACCAGGGCGTCGACGTCGTCCTCGCCGATGGTGGTGACGAGGACGGCGTTGTGCACCCGCGGGTCGCCCAGGTCGTAGCCGCGCAGGTGTGCGACACCGGCGACCATGCGGGCCTGGAGCACCGCGAGCCCGGTGAGGTTGGCGGGCACGGCCACCGTCATCGTGACCAGGCCCCCGAGGTTGGTGGCGAAACCCTGCACGCCGGCGTAGCGGATGTGGTGGTCGACGACGCCCTTGACGGCCGCGTCGACGTCGCCGTCGTGGCCGCGCAGGATCTTGTCGGCCAAAGGCGCGGCGCCGAGGACCGGGCCGGCGCCGTGCAGAGCGCAGTTGAGGGTCTCACGCACGAAGGAGGCGCTGAGGCCGGGCGCCATCGAGGTGACGCGCGGGACGACGCGTGGCGCCAACTGCCGGCCGATCGAGCGGGTGACTCCCATGCATCGATCCTACGGGGCACAGGACTACGGTCACGTGCATGGATCGCCCCTCCGACGCCGTCCCGGCCGGATCCGGACCCGTCGAGCCTCCGGTGACCCGCTGGGTGTTCTCCGACATCAACGAGGCCGACGCCGACGAGGACCTGGTCGCCATCGGCGCCGACCTCGAGCCCGGCACGATCCTGGCCGCCTATCGACGCGGGCTCTTCCCGATGCCCTTCGGCACGGGTCGGCGCGCCAAGGAGCCGATGGGCTGGTGGTCGCCCGTGCAGCGCGGCGTCCTCGAGCTCGACGACCTGCACGTCTCCCGGTCGCTGCGGCGCTCGCTGCGTGACTTCGAGATCCGCATCGACACCGCTTTCACCGAGGTGATCGAGGCGTGTGCCGACCCGGACCGTCCGCACGGCTGGATCGACCGGCAGGTGCGTGAGGCCTACGTGGGACTGCACGCGCTCGGCTGGGCGCACTCGGTCGAGGCCTGGCAGGACGGCCGGTTGGTGGGAGGGCTCTACGGGCTCGCCCTCGGCGGCCTGTTTGCTGGGGAGTCGATGTTCCACCGCACCCGCGATGCGTCCAAGGCTGCCCTGGTCGGGCTGGTCGACGTCCTGCGCGACGAGCACGCCGAGGCCCGCCTGATCGACGTGCAGTGGCAGACCCCGCACCTGGAGACGCTCGGGGTGAGCGAGGTCCCGCGCGACGACTACCTGGCGCGGCTCGACGCCCTGCTCGCCGTCCCGCTTCCCGCAGCCTTCGCGCCGCGGCGCTGAGCAACCGACGGGGTCGCCCGCGAGGTGGCTAGTGTCTCGGCATGACTACTCCCGCGCTCGCTCCGCTGCGCCGCCGTGCCGCCGCGGTCTCCGCACCCCTCATCCTCGCCCTCGCCCTGAGCGGGTGTGGGGGCAGCGACTCCGCGGGCTCGCCGGACGACGCCTCCGTCGAGGACTTCTGTGCGGCCTTCACCGACCTCGCGAGCGGCATGACGACCGAGAGCGACAGCGACGCCGTCGACGCAGCGAACTCCTACGGAGAGGGGCTGGCCGAGGTCGGCACGCCGGCGGAGTTCAGCGACGAGGCGCGTGAGGGCTTCGTGCTGTACGTCGACTTCCTCACCGGCATCGAGGACGGCGACGTCGAGGAGCTCGAGGGGGCCGAGGACCCCGAGGAGGTGTTCGGCGACGACGCCGAGAAGGTCACGACCTTCAGCTCCGAGGCGAGCACGACGTGCGCCGGTGAGCTGGGTGACCTCGAGGAGCAGCTGCAGGACCAGCTCGGTGACCTCGAGGACCAGCTGCCCAGCGACTCCCCGAGCTAGAGCACCTGGGGCGGCTGGCCGGTCTCGCTCACCATCGGGCGACCGGCCGCCTCCCAGTCGAGCATGCCGCCGTCGAGGTTGACGACGTCGTAGCCCTGCTCGGCCAGCCAGCCCGTGGCCTGCGCGGAGCGGCCGCCGACGCGGCACACCACGAGGGTCTGGCCCTGCGAGACCTCGCCGACGCGGTCGGGGAGGTCCATCAGCGGCACGTGCACGGCCCCGTCGACATGGCCTGCGTCGTACTCCGCCTGCTCGCGGACGTCGAGGACGGCCAGGCCCTCGGGCAACGGGTCGGGGACGCCGGAGAGGCTGACGGTGGGGATGCTCATGAGCGCGACTCTACGGTCGCGGTCGGGTAGAAGCGTCGCCGTGCCCAGAGGGCGACGTAGACGAGGCCGACGAGCACCGGGACCTCGATCAGGGGGCCCACGACACCGGCGAGCGCCTGGCCCGAGCTCACTCCGAACACCCCGATCGCGACCGCGATCGCGAGCTCGAAGTTGTTGCCGGCGGCGGTGAAGGCCAGCGTCGTGGTGCGCTCGTAGGTCATCTTCAGTGCGACGCCCAGGGCGAACGAGCCCGCCCACATGATCGCGAAGTAGGCCAGCAGCGGCAGCGCGATGCGGGCCACGTCGAGGGGCTTGCCGGTGATCGTGTCGCCCTGGAGCGCGAACAGGATGACGATCGTGAACAGCAGGCCGTAGAGGGCCATCGGGCCGATGCGGGGCAGGAAGGTGTCCTCGTACCATTCGCGGCCTTTGGCCCGCTCGCCGAACGTGCGGGTGAGGAAGCCCGCCAGCAGGGGGATGCCGAGGAAGATCAGCACCGACCCGGCGATCTTCCAGATCGAGACGTCGAGCCCGGCGCCGGCGGTGTCGCCCTCGCCGAGGCCGAGCCAGCCGGGGAGCAGCTCGAGGTAGAAGTAGCCGAGACCGGCGAAAGCGATGATCTGGAAGACCGAGTTGATCGCGACGAGGATGGCGGCCGCCTCGCGGTCGCCGCAGGCGAGGTCGTTCCAGATGAGGACCATCGCGATGCACCGAGCGAGGCCGACGATGATCAGGCCGGTGCGGTACTCCGGCAGGTCGGGGAGCATCAGCCAGGCCAGGGCGAACATCAGTGCCGGGCCGACGATCCAGTTGAGGAAGATCGAGGCGCCGAGCAGGCGCTTGTCGGCGGTGACGTGGCCGAGCTCGTCGTAGCGGACCTTCGCCAGCACGGGATACATCATCACCAGCAGGCCGATCGCGATCGGCAGCGAGACCGACCCGACCTCGACCGCGGCCAGGGCGTCGTCCAGGCCCGGGATGCCCTTGCCGAGCAGGACCCCGAGCACCATGGCGGCGAGGATCCACACCGGCAGGAACCGGTCGAGGGTCGAGAGCCGCTGCATCACGGCGGCGTC
>NZ_JAXMNS010000160.1:0-7738 GCF_034670285.1 Nocardioides sp.
TCCGTTCGGCGATCGCGAAGACGTCCTGCACCGTGCCCTTGGCCTGGGTCAGGCCCGGGTCGGCCTCGCCGCTGTCGGAGCCCTTGCTCTTGGAGTCGGAGGCCTTGGGGTAGGCCGACAGGCAGGCGCGAGCGGCGTCGCGCACCAGCACGAGCGCGTCTGAGAGGTCGACCGGCATGCGCTCGAGCCGGCCGGGGCGCGCCTCGACCATCGCGTCGCGCAGCGCCTCACCGGCGTCGGCGAGGTCGTCGGCCTCGTTGCCCTCGACGTGGCGCACCGAGCGGCGGGCAGCCCGCTCGACGTCGGCGGCGGTGAGCTCGTCGGTGGCGGCCTGGGTGACCCGCGCGGTGAGCTCGTGAGCCTCGTCGATGACGACCGCGTCGTAGTCGGGGATCATCGGGACGCCCTCGATGGCGTCGATCGCGAGCAGCGAGTGGTTGGTGATCACCAGATGCGAGCGGTGGGCCTTCTCGCGGGCGACCTCGGCGAAGCACTCCTGCCCGAACGGGCACTTGGCCGCCCCCAGGCAGTCGCGGTGGCTGACGCTCACCTGGCGCCACTCCCGGTCGGTATGGCGGGGCGCAGCGTCGCGCTCGCCGGAACCCTTGTCGGAGGCCTCCTGCTCGGCCCACGAGCGCAGCTCGAGCACCTTCTCGGCCATCGAGCCCTGCGGCACGTCGACCAGCACGCCCTGGTCGTCGGGCACGCCCTCGCGGATGCGGTGCAGGCAGGCGTAGTTGGAGCGACCCTTGAGCACGGCGTACGACGTGTCGACCCCGGGCGCGCCCTTGACGGCCTCGATCAGCCGGGGCAGGTCGCGCTCGACGAGCTGGTGCTGGAGGGCGAGCGTGGCGGTGGCGATGACGACCCGCTTGTCGTGGACCAGCGAGGGCACGAGGTAGGCCAGCGACTTGCCGGTGCCCGTGCCGGCCTGCACCAGCAGGTGCTCCTTGGTGCGCAGGGCCGCGCCGACCGCCTCGGCCATCGCGACCTGGCCCGAGCGCTCCGAGCCACCCAGGGCCGCGACCGCCGTGCCGAGCACCTCGCGCACCGCGGAGTCGGCGGCGGCAGCGGCGGCGGGGGCGGGGGCATCAGGCACCCGAGCACCCTAACGGCGTCCACCGACCTGGCGTGCACCGTGCGGGTGGGCCTGTGGATGGGGTGTGAGGTTGGGCTCGTGCGTCGGCGGCAGATTCACCACTTCAGCGGAGAATCTCCCGCTTCTGTCATGAAGTTCCATGACACAAGCGGGAGATTCGTCCATCGTGGCCTGTGACTACGGCAGCTCGATCAACGTGCCGAACGACTCCTGGAGGACAGGCGTCACCGAGACGGTCATCGGGAAATCCTCGAAGTAGCTGAACGAACCCTGGTCCACCTGGCAGGTGACGATCACCTGCTCGTCGGCGGACACCGTCACGATCGCAGACATGCTGACGTTCCCCCGATATCCCAGGCCCGCATCGATCGGTGACGAGTTCCCGCCCACGAAGTCTCGGACGTCACCCTCCAGCAGCAACCCGCAGAAGCCGATCTTCGTCTCGGGACCGGCGGGGACCAGCGAGGCGTTGATGTCGAACCGGTAGGTGCCGGGCGCCACGTCCGGAATCACGAAGAAGTCCTGTAGTCCCCTGTCTCCAGGGGTGCTGAACGGGTAGGTCGTCGTGCTCGGCGAGAGCTGCTCGGCGTCGAGCCCGTCGACCTTGTCTGCGTTGAGCTTGGCGACTCGCTTCTTGGAGTTCACCTTCATCGGCGGGGAGGACTTCTTGGTCTTGAGGACCAGCGCCGGGCCCTTCTTGGTCTGCAGGATCGTCGCCTTCGACGACTTGTTGGCGGTGCCGAGCGCGACGGTCTTGGTTCCGGCGGCGTAGGACACCGAGCCGACCACGCCGAGGAGGCAGATCGCGAGCAGGGCTGCGCCGAAAGCGCGCCACGTGGATTGGGCCATGACAGATCCTTCGCTAGACGAACAGGACCTTTCGAGGCTAGGGACAAAGGCGAAGACGAGGAAGCGGCCACCGCATTCTTTACTTCACCCGGGCACCCCGCGTCCCAGTGGCGGACGTCCGGTGCGTGCGCCGAAGAACTACCTGCCGAGGAGCCGGCTCAGACCGAGTAGCCGGCGAGCTCGCCCGCGAGGTCCTCGTTGGCGCGACCCTTGACGAGGGTGCCCTCACCGGTGTGCTCGAGGACGTCGATCTCGCCCTCCTGGTGCAGCCGGTTGACCAGGTCGCCGCGGTCGTAGGGCAGCAGGACGTCGAACTCGACCCCCGGTCGGGGCAGCTCGCCCTCGACCATCGCCAGCGCCTCGGCGATGCCGGCGCCGGTCTTCGAGCTGACCACCACCGAGTGCGGCTCGGCGAGCTTGAGGCGCGCGAGCACCATCGGGTCGGCGAGGTCGGCCTTGTTGATGACGACGATCTCGCGCACCTCGGTGGCGTCGATGTCGGCGAGCACCTCGCGCACGGCACTCAGCTGGCCCTCGGGGTCGGGGTGCGAGCCGTCGACGACGTGCAGGATCAGGTCGGCGTCCGCGACCTCCTCGAGCGTGGAGCGGAACGCCTCGATCAGCTGGTGCGGCAAGTGCCGCACGAAACCGACCGTGTCGCTCATCGTGTAGATGCGCCCGTCGGCCGTCGTCGTACGACGAGTCGTGGGGTCGAGCGTGGCGAACAGCGAGTCCTCGACGAGCACGCCCGCACCGGTGAGCCGGTTGAGCAGCGAGGACTTTCCGGCGTTGGTGTAGCCCGCGATCGCCACCGAGGGGATCTGGTGGCGCTGACGGTCCTGGCGCTTGGTGTCGCGCGTGCCCTTCATCGCCTTCAGCTCGCGGCGCAGCTTGGCGATCTTGTCGTTGATGCGACGACGGTCGGTCTCGATCTTGGTCTCACCCGGACCACGACCACCGATGCCGCCGCCGTCGGCGCCGACGCGACCACCGGCCTGGCGCGAGAGGTTGCCACCCCAGCCGCGCAGGCGCTGCTTCATGTAGGACAGCTGGGCCAGCTCGACCTGGGCCTGGCCCTCGCGGGACTTGGCGTGCTGGGCGAAGATGTCGAGGATCAGAGCGGTGCGGTCGACGACCTTGACCTTGAGCCGGTCCTCGAGGTTGCGCAGCTGGCTGGGAGCGAGCTCACCGTCACAGATGACGGTGTCGGCGCCGGTGGCGCGCACGATCTCCTCGATGCCCTCGACCTTGCCGCGACCGACGTACGTCGCCGGGTCGGGGGTCTGGCGGCGCTGGTAGATCGCCTCGAGCACCTCGGAGCCGGCGGTCTCGGCGAGCAGCGCGAGCTCGGCCATGGAGTTCTCGGCGTCCGCGACGCTGCCGCTGGTCCAGACGCCGACCAGGACGACGCGCTCGAGGCGCAGCTGGCGGTACTCGACCTCGGTGATGTCCTCGAGCTCGGTGCGCAGGCTCGCGACACGGCGCAGCTGGTGGCGCTCGGCGAGCTCCATCGCGCCGACGGTGGGGACGTCCTCGGGGTCGGGCTCGTCTGCGTACCCGGAGACGAAGTCGTCGGGCTCGTGGTCGGGATCCCAGTCGGAGGTCTCGTCGAGCTCGTCGGCGAGGGAGAAGTCAGGTGCGTTCGTCATATGCCTCGATTCTAGGTCGCCGCCGGCGGCTGCGCGAACGGCTTTCTGCCGGGCCGCCCTGGTGGCGCTCATCGGGGTACAGACGCGTTTGCCATGCTCTGAGCGTGACAGACGCGCCCGCCGACCCCTCACCCTCCGGTGGAGCCCTCAGTGACCTGAGCGCCGGCGCCCTCGTCTTCGGGTCCTCGGCAGCCGTGCTCGTCGTCGAGATCGTCGCGCTGCGCCTGCTGGCGCCGTACCTCGGTCTGACTCTCGAGACCAGCACCCTGGTGATCGGCGTCGCGCTCGCCGCGATCGCCACCGGCTCGTGGTGGGGCGGTCGGATCGCCGACCGGGTGCCGCCGCGTCGACTGATCGGGCCGTTCCTGCTCGTCTCGGGCGTGGTGGTCGCCGCCACGCCGTTCCTCGTGCGGACGTCGGCCGAGGTCGCGAGCGGCTCGCTGGTCGTCCTGGCCTCCGGGATCGCGATCCTGGTGCCGGCGATGCTGCTCTCGGCCGTCACCCCGGCCGTGACCAAGCTGCAGCTCGTGCGGCTCGACGAGACCGGATCGGTCGTTGGGCGGCTCTCCGGCATCGGCACGGTGGGTGCGGTGCTGGGCACCGTGGTCACCGGCTTCGTGCTGATCTCACGGGTGCCGGTCAGCGGCATCATGGTGGGCCTCGGACTGATCCTGGTGGTGGTCGGGCTGGCGCTGGAGGCACGCTTCGGTCTCGTGCGGCGCACCGTGGTGACCTCGCTCGTGCTGGTCGGCCTCGGCGGGGTGGGCGCTGCGGTCGGACCGGGCGGCTGCGACGTCGAGACGGCCTACCACTGCGCCTCGGTGGAGGTCGACCCCGAGCGCGCCTCGGGGCGGGTGCTCGTGCTCGACAACCTGCGCCACTCCTACGTCGACCTCGACGACCCGACGCACCTGGAGTTCGACTACATCCAGGCGATCGGAGCGATGGTCGACACCGGCTTCGACGCCCAGGAGCCCCTGGCGACCTACCACCTCGGCGCCGGCGGCCTGACCATCCCCCGCTACCTGCAGGTCGTGCGACCCGGCTCGACGAGCATCGTCTCCGAGCTCGACCCGGGAGTCGTGCAGGTCAACCGCGAGCGCCTCGCCCTCGAGACCGGACCGGACCTCGAGGTGCGCACCGAGGACGGCCGTCTCGGCATCGAGGAGATCGGCACGACGAGCGTCGACCTGGTCGTCGGCGACGCATTCGGCGGCGTGAGCGTGCCGTGGCACCTCACCACCCGCGAGGCCGTCGACGAGATCGCCCGGGTGCTGCGCCCCGAGGGCGTGTATGCCGCCAACCTCATCGACCACGGACCCCTGGCCTTCGCCCGCGCCGAGCTCGCGACCCTCGGCGCGGTCTTCGAGCACCTGGCCCTGGCCGGTCCCCCGGAGGACCTCGCCCGCGAGGGCGACGGCGGCAACCTGGTCGCCTACGCCTCCGACTCCCCCCTCGACACCGAGGCCCTGGCTCGTCGACTCGCGGAGGGCGAGAGCGGGTGGGGCGTCCTCGACGATCCCGGCGTACGACGCTGGATCGGTGGCGCCGACGTGCTCACCGACGCCTTCGCACCGGTCGACCAGCTGCTCACGCCGTACGTCACTCGCTGACCAATGCCTGAAGGCGCACCAACTGCGTTGCCGCACTACTTGCGTGTCCGCAGTTTGTGCGGCATGCTTGCGCCATGAGCCCCGACCCCCACGCCTTCGACAGCGTCCGCGCCGCCCTCGATGCCGCCAGCGGCCTCGACGCCGACCAGGCGCTGCCGCACCTGCGCGAGGCCGCCGAGCGCCTCACCGAGCTCATCGACGAGTCTCTCGCCGAGGCGGTGCTCACCGGGAAGGCCTCGCTGCGCTCCGCCGGCGCCCGGGCCGGGCTCTCCGAGAACGCCGTCGGGCCACGACTCGCCCGCACCCGCACCCTCGGCGGCTACGCCAACGACGGCGGCCGCGTCACCGCAGCCGGCGTCGAGCGCGCCAAGTACGACGTCGAGACGGGGGCGCCACCACCGCCCCCGAAGCCGGCGTCCTCTCCCATGCGTTTCAAGTCACGAAGGAGCGCCACATGACCGACCAGACCCTCACCCACGTCTACTTCCTGCTCGACCGGTCCGGCTCGATGCAGTCGATCAAGTCCGACACCGAAGGCGGCTTCGAGGCCTTCGTGACCGAGCAGCGCGAGGCGCCCGGCGCCTGCCGCGTGACGCTGGCCCAGTTCGACGACCACTACGAGGAGGTCTACGTCGACCGCCCCGTCGCCGACGTGCCCCCGCTCGACCTGCGCCCGCGCAGCATGACGGCGCTCCACGACGCGATGGGGCGACTCATCACCGACGCCGGCGCCCGACTGGCCGCGCTGCCCGACGACCAGCGTCCCGGCACCGTGATCGTGGCGGTGATGACCGACGGCCTCGAGAACGCCTCGAAGGAGTGGACCGGGCCGGCGATCAAGGCCCTCGTCGAGCAGCAGACCCGCGACTACGGCTGGGACTTCATGTACATGGGCGCCGACCAGGACGCCATCGAGGTCGGCGCCGCCCTCGGGGTCAAGCGTGAGCACTCGCTCACCTACGGGCGCGGCAGGAGTCGCGAGGCGATGGCGCTCAAGGGCGAGAAGATCCGTCAGATGCGGGAGTCGCGGATGACCGTCGCCGGCGCCCCGATGCCCGCCTACACCGAGGCCGAGCGCAGCGATCTCGCGGAGTGACACCCGTCACGACCGACACGTGACGTCGCGCGCCCTGGAGCGTTGAACAGACATGCGTCAACTACACCGCTCCCCCCTGATCCTCGCGCTCGGGCTCGGTCTGACCGGCCTGCTCGTGCCGGCGACCGCCGCAGCCGCGCCGTCGGACCTCACCGACATCCCGACAGGTGCTCCCGCCGCCGCGACGCGCGCCGAGCCCGACCTCGCCGTCCCGCGCGGCTGGCCGTTCGAGCAGAAGCTGTCGCGCACGTCGGGCACGGGCGTGCTGCACGGCGGTGCGTCGTACTGGAGCGACTTCGTCTACGACGACCACGGCGCAGCGATCCCGAGCGGCTTCACCGTCGACAACATCGCCCGCCTCGCGCCCACCCAAGGCGTCTACACGTACGACGATCCGGCTGCGGCCGGCAACGGCGCCGACGTCTTCGTCGCAGCCGTCGGCGCTGACAAGCGGGCGTCCTACTGGCGCGTCGACTGGAACACCCTCGCCGACCCGAGCGTGCCGCTGGCCGTCTGGGGCCTCGACACCGACGCCTCCGCCGCGACCGGTACCGACCAGTGGCCGGCCGGCGCCGGCGTGACCTCGCCCGGCCTCGACCAGGCGATCATCGTGTCGAGCAAGGGCGCCTGGCTGCAGGACCTCACCACCAAGCGCTCCCGCAACCTGAAGAACTTCGGTGGCTCCCTCACCGTCGACAAGCAGACCCGCTCGTTCGTGGTGAAGGTGCCGCGCCGTCTCCTGCCGGTCAAGGGCCGCTGGAAGGTGCGCCTCGTGGCCGGCCTTGCGGGTCCGCGCGGGCGCGCCCTCGTGCCGGCGTCGATCTCGGGCCTGCGCGCCGGCGCCTACCCGCGGGTCTACAACGTCGGCTTCCGCAGCCACCGCCAGGAGCCCGCGATCTACACCAGCGGCAACACCTCCGCCCTGGTGGCGGCCTATCAAGAGCTCGCCGCCGGCACCCCGCCGTTCGACCAGCTCGGCGCCGACGGCCAGGCCCGCTTCGTGACCGGCAACTTCTGGTCGGAGGACCACCAGGCCGACGCGCTGGCCGCCGGCGACGTGTCGGCCTTCAGCCGCACCGTCCGCTGGCGCGCGCTCGAGCGGCGACGCAGCACCGCCGAGCCTCTCGTGCGCGGGGCCAGCAACCGCTGGTACGTCTCGCGCCTCGACCTCGGCCAGGGCGTCGTGAAGGACGAGGCCGGTGGCAGCGGTGACGGCAGGCCCAACTTCCTGGGCCACATCCAGCCCTACTCCGTCTACGTGCCGAAGGGCTACCAGCGCGGCACCCCCGCGCCACTGACGTGGACGCTCCACTCGCTGTCGGTCAACCACAACCAGTACACCGCCTACGACCCGCTCATGCTCGAGAGCCTGTGCGAGGAGCGCGACTCGATCTGCGCCGGCACGCTCGGCCACGGCCCCGACGGGTGGTAC
>NZ_JAXMNS010000161.1:0-7724 GCF_034670285.1 Nocardioides sp.
CAGGTCTGGAACGAGCCGGCCTGCGAGCAGTCGGTCTGCTCGTAGTCCTCCTCGGTGATCAGCAGGATGTTGCCGTTGCGCAGCGACGGCTTGGCGCCGGGCTTGAACCGCTTGGCGTTGGGCCGGTAGGCGTTGTGCAGGATGAAGTCGTTGTAGCCCTCGAACTTCGGGTCCTCACCACGTCCGGCAGCACCGGTGGTGGTGAGCAGGCGCGGACGGGCCGGGCGGTCGAGGTCCCACATCGACGCGCCACCCCAGCCGGTGTGCGTCCCGATGCCGGCGGCGTCGAAGTTCCACTTGTGACCGGCGGTCGGCGACACGAACGGCTGGAGGCCGTCCTTCTTCGGCCGACGGTCGACCTCCTTGGGCTTGCGGATCTTGCGCAGGTCGAAGATCGAGAAGTGCGGGTCCGACTCGTTGTTGCCGGCCGAGTAGGCGTAGCGGCAGTTGCGCTGGTCGATGCAGGCGACCGTGTGGGTGCTGGTCGAGCCCTCGGTGCGCGACAGGATGCTCGGCGAGGTCGGGTCGGTCACGTCGACCACGACCAGCTCGCCTCCCCCGAGGTTGGCGTGCTGGATGTCGTCCGGCGAAGCCTGCACGAGGTCGACGCCGATGAGGGCGAAGCGGACGACCCCGTTCTTCGTACGGCGCTCGCCACAGGTCATCGCCTCGTTCTCGAACAGGACGTTCGGGAGGACCCCCACCAGCTCAGGGTTGGCAGGGTCGGCCACGTCGAAGACGCGGATCGAGTCGAGGCCACTGGTGACGAACAGCGGCGCCGTCGGCAGGAAGCAGCCGGAGATGCCGACCTGACCGGGGTCGACGCCGAGGTGGGCGATCTTCTTGCTCTGCAGCGACACGTCGTTGGCGTCGCGGGCTGCGGCCATCCGAGCGATCCGGTCGCGGTCGCCGTGGGCGGCGGCCGGGCTCGCGGTCAGGGCCACGCTCCCGACGAGAAGGGCAGGGAGCAGGTGGGTGAGAAGTCGGCGCACGAGAGGCTCAACGCGCGGGGACCCCAGAGGTCACGCCGGCGGGCAGATCACGTGCACGCAGCGGCGAGCTCGGGAGAGCGCGACCTCAGGCGGGCTGCATCTCCTGCAACGGCGCACCGTCGAGGAGCTCGGCGGCCCGGGCTGCGACGAGCCGGTCGTTCTCCTCGGAGAGACGTCGTACGAGAGACTCCAGCTCGGCCACCCGCTGACGCAGCCGCGCGTTGTCGGCGGCAGTACGGGGGTCGCGCAGGTCGCTGTTCAAGTAGCCGATCAGCGCCTTGGCCATGACGTGGCCTTCCGTGTGTGGTGGACCCGGGACCGGGAGCCCCGAAAGGGGCCGTCTACCAGAGTCCCACCAGACCCGCACGGGGTCAATCCGGCCCAGTCCGGCCCCAGTCCGGCTTCAGTCAGGTACAGCCACGCCGATCCGAGCGGCCGACCGTGGGCGACGAGGGGCGCTCTGGCAGCGAGGACAGAAGTACGACGAGCGATTCATGAACGCGACCCGCTTGATCGGCGTCGCACATCGGTCGCACGGCTCGTCCTGTCGCCCGTAGGCGTGGAGGGAGCGGTCGAAGTAGCCGGACTCACCGTTGACGTTGACGTAGAGCGCGTCGAAGGACGTGCCGCCCTGCTGCAGGGCGTCGGACATGACGTCGCGCGCGTGCTGGAGCAGCCGCCGCACCTGGGGCTTGGTCAGCCGGTCCCCCGGGCGCTCGCCGTGCAGCTCGGCGCGCCACAGCGCCTCGTCGGCGTAGATGTTGCCGACCCCCGACACCAGGCCCTGGTCGAGCAGCAGTCGCTTGATCGCGGAGGTCCGCCTGCGGACCCGCGCGACGAACTCGTCGTCGTCGAAGGCCGGGTCGAGTGGGTCCCGAGCGATGTGGGCGATCTCAGGCGGGAGGTCGGCCCCACCGGCGGAGATCGACAGGCCACCGAACATGCGCTGGTCGACGAAGCGCAGCTCGCGACCCTCGTCAGCGCCCTCGAGCGCGAGCCGCACCCGCAGGTGCCGCTCGGCGGGCGCGGCCGGCGGCTGCACGAGCAGCTGCCCGCTCATGCCGAGGTGGGCCAGGAGGGCGTCGCCGTTGTCGAGCGGCAGCCAGAGGTACTTGCCGCGGCGACGAGCAGCCTCGATCCGGCGTCCGACCAACGCAGCCGCGAAGCCCTCGGGCCCGCCGGGGTCACGCCGTACGGGACGGGGGTGCAGGACGTCGACGCGTGTCACGGCCGCTCCGAGCACGTGCCGCTCGAGGCCGGCGCGAACGACCTCGACCTCGGGCAGCTCAGGCATGGTGCAGGGTCAGGCGTCGCTCGGCGCGAAGGCGGCGGTGATCTCGCCGTACGCCGTCTCGGCGGCAGCCTGCTCGGCTTCCTTCTTGGAGCGGCCCACGCCATTGCCGTAGCGCTGGTCGGCCACCTGCACCTGGGCGTGGAACACCTTGAGGTGGTCGGGGCCCTCGTCGGTGATGAGGTACTCGGGAACCCCGAGGCTGTGCTCGGCGGAGAGCTCCTGGAGGGAGGTCTTCCAGTCGAGACCGGCACCCATCGCGGAGGCCTCCTCGATGAGCGGGTCGAACAACAGGTGCACGACGTCGGCCGAGGTGGAGATCCCGCCGCTGAGGTGCACCGCACCGATCACCGCCTCGACGGTGTCGGAGAGGATCGACGACTTCGCCCGACCGCCGGTCGACTCCTCGCCGCGGCCGAGCTTGACGTGGTCGCCGAGCCCGATCGTGACAGCGACCCCTGCAAGGGCCCGGGCATTGACCACCGCTGCACGCAGCTTGGCCAGCCGGCCCTCGGAGAGGTCGGGGTGCATCAGGTAGAGCGTCTCGGTGACGACCACGCCCAGCACCGAGTCGCCGAGGAACTCCAGGCGCTCGTTGGTGGGGAGCCCACCGTTCTCGTAGGCGAAGGAACGGTGCGTCAGGGCGCGCTCCAGCAGCTCGGGGTCCAGGATCGGGTCCCCGAGCGCCGTGCGCAGCGCTGCGTAGTCGTCGCTGATGCCCGTCAGCCCCTGATCGAGGGGCCGACGGAGCTGCGGGATCTGCGGATCACAGCACCTGGCGACGGTCGGCGCGCGCGCCGTACTGACCGCACTCGCCGCACGCACGGTGCGGGAGGTGCTTGGCACCACAGGCGGCGTTCGCGCAGGTCGCCAGGGTCGGCACGGTGGCCTTCCAGGCAGAACGACGGTGCCGGGTGTTGCTGCGCGACATCTTCCGCTTCGGAACAGCCACAGTCTTGTCTCCTCATCAGGTGACCCGGTCGGAGGTCCGGCCGGGTCGGGGTTGGTACATGTCTTGGGTCGTGCTGGTCCTGCTGGCTCGTGCTGGTGATCAGTCGTCGCCGCGGGCTTCTAGCTTGCTCTTCAGATCCTGCTCGAGCGAGCCGAGTGCTGCCCACCGCGGGTCGATCGCGGCCTCGTGCGTGTGATCTGGATCATCTCGCAGCTGGGCACCACACTCGGTGCACAACCCGGGACAGTCCTCCTCACACAACGGCTGGAACGGTAGCGCGAGCACCACCGCATCCCGCAACAGCGGCTCGAGGTCGAGCAAGTCGTCCTCCAGCACGCTGACACCGTCGTCGTCCTCCTCGTCGGAGAGCTGGTCGGATGAGTCTTCGTAGACGAACAGCTCCTGGAACCTCACGTCGAGCTCGTCGACGATCGGGTCCAGGCACCGCACGCACTCGCCCTCCAGGTCGGCCGTGGCCGTCCCGGTGACCAGCACCCCCTCCATGACCGCTTCCAGACGCAGGTCAAGATCGACCGGCGCGCCAGGGGCGACATAGAGGACTTCGATGCCCAGATCTGCCGGGGCCGGCACCGTTCGCGACACCTCACGCTGGGACCCCGGTCGACGGCTGAGCTCGCGAGTATCGAGCACGAGCGGCGCTCGAGGGTCCAGGCTGGTCAGGGGTTCACTTCCGGTTCTGGGCACAAACAGATCAGCGAGAAGCGTACTGCTGTTGTGTCGGTGTGCCCAATCCGCCGGCGGCGGTCGCAGGCCTCCCCCGCTGTGCGGCCGATCATCGCTGCGCCATCCGGGTGGTGAGGCGCTCGAGCACGAAGTCGGGCACGAACGCCGAGACGTCGCCCCCGAAGGCTGCCACCTCCTTGACCAGGCTCGACGACACGAAGGAGGTGCCCGTCGCGGTGGGCAGGAAGACGGTCTGGACGTCGGTGAGGGCCGCATTCATCTGCGCCATCGGCATCTCGTAGTCGAAGTCGGTGGCCGCGCGCAGTCCCTTCACGGTCGCCTGGACGTCGTGCTCGGTGCAGAACGTGGTCACCAGGCCGGTGAAGCCCTCGACCCGCACGTTGGCGAACGGCGCGCAGGCCCGCTCGAGCATCTCGACGCGCTCGTCGGCGGTGAAGAGACGGTTCTTGGACTGGTTGACGCCCACGGCCACGACGACCTCGTCGAAGAGCCGGCTGGCTCGACCGATGATGTCGATGTGGCCGTTGGTGACCGGGTCGAACGACCCGGGGCAGACCGCTCGGCTCATGGTGCCTCCTCGTGGTCCGGGTGCTCGTGAGATGGATCTGGTGAGTCGGCGTGACCGTACCAAAGCGTGGTCTCGCCGTAGCGCTTCGTGCGGCTCCGCCCGACGACCGCCGGCCAGCGGGGCTCGGGGCTGCGCCGACCGCGCTCGACGATCACGAGCGCGTCCGGGGCGAGCCAGTGCTGGAGCTGGTCGAGGTCGGCCGCGAGGTCGTCGTCGCTGAGGGGGTAGGGCGGATCGCTGAAGACGACGTCGTACGGCTCCGCAGGCGGGGCTGCGAGGGCAGCGCGCACGCTGACCGCGCGCACGTCGGCGGGGAAGCCGAGCGTGCGGGCGTTGGCCGTGACGATCGCGGCGGTGTGCCGGTCGGCCTCGACGAGCGTCACGGCGGCTGCCCCGCGCGAGAAGGCCTCCAGCCCGACCGCACCGCTGCCGGCGTACAGGTCGAGGAAGCGCAGGCCCTCCCACGTGCCGCACCAGGCGTCGATCGAGCTGAAGAGCGCCTCGCGCACCCGGTCGGTGGTGGGACGGGTCTGGTCGCCGGTGGGGGTCTGGAGCCGTCGGCCCCCGGCGCTGCCGCCGATGATGCGGGTCATGGTGTGACTCCTGGTTGGTTCTCCGTGGATGGATCCCCGGAGATCCGGGTACGCCTGACGTTCTCAGGCGAAGTTTTCCCTGAGAACGTCAGGAATCCCCGGGTAACCGGGTATTCATCCCACGCCGAGCCGTTCATGACTTCTCGATGAAGTCGCCGCGGGTGTCGGTCTCGAGCGTGCTGACGGCCTCGGCCAGCAGCGCAGACCCGGCGAGGTCGGGGTCGGTGTCGAGGAGCGCCTCGGCGGCCGAGCGGGCCTCGAGGATCGTGGTCTCGTCGCGCAGCACCTCGAGGTGCCGCAGTCCCGAGCGTCGTCCGGCCTGAGAGCTGCCGAGCACGTCGCCCTCCCGTCTGGTGGCGAGGTCGACGCGGCTGAGCTCGAAGCCGTCGGTCGTGCGGGCAACGGCGTCGAGACGGTCGCGCGCGGGCGACTCGAGGTCGACCGACGAGACCAGCAGGCACTGGCCCGGCAGACCGCCACGACCGACCCGCCCGCGCAGCTGGTGGAGCTGGGAGACGCCGAAGCGGTCGGCGTCGAGGAGCACCATGATCGTGGCGTTGGCGACGTCGACGCCGACCTCGATCACGGTCGTGGAGACGAGGACGTCGATCTCCCCCGCGGCGAAGGCCCGCATCGTGGAGTCCTTCTCGTCGGCCCCGAGGCGTCCGTGGAGCGCCGCCAGGCGCAGTCCCGCGAGGGGGCCCTCGGCGAGCGCCACGACGCCGTCCTCGACGGCGGCCAGGGACGGCGCGGCTGCGGTGCGGTCGACGGCAACGGGCTCGCCGTCGTCGTCGAGCTCGACCTGGTCGCGCTGACCCTGCTCGAGCTCGTCGCCGGAGATCCGAGGGCACACCACGTAGGCCTGGTGGCCCTTCTCGACCTCCTCGCGCACGCGCTCCCACACCCGGGTGATCCAGCCGGGGTGGTCGAGCAGGTTGACGACGGCCGTCGTGATCGGGGCCCGGCCCGCGGGGAGCTCGGTGAGGGTGGAGGTCTCGAGGTCGCCGAAGACGGTCATCGCGACCGTGCGTGGGATCGGCGTCGCAGTCATCACCAGCACGTGCGGCGGGCTGCCGGCGGCCTTGCTGGTGAGCGCGGCGCGCTGCTCGACGCCGAAGCGGTGCTGCTCGTCGACGACGACGAGGCCGAGGTCGGCGAACTGGACCTGGTCCTCGAGCAGCGCGTGGGTGCCGACCACGAGGCCGGACTCGCCGCTGGCGAGCCGTGAGAGCGGCGCGGTGCGCTGGGTCTTGGTCATCGAGCCCGTCAGCAGCTCGACACCGGTGCCCTCGGCAGCGCCGCCGAGCATGCCGCCGGCGGCGAGGTCTCCCATCAACGCGCTGATCGCCCGGTGGTGCTGCTGGGCCAGCACCTCGGTCGGGGCCAGCAGAGCCGCCTGCCCGCCGGAGTCGACGACGCGCAGCATGGCTCGCAGGGCCACCAGGGTCTTGCCCGAGCCGACCTCGCCCTGGAGCAGCCGGTTCATCGGGTGGGGTCGAGCGAGATCGGCGTCGAGGTCGGCGCCGATGGAGCGCTGTCCCTCGGTGAGCTCGAAGGGCAGCCGGGCGTCGAAGGCCTCCAGCAGCGCGCCGTCGCCGCCCGTGCGGGCGACCGCGCCGAGGGCCTGGACGGCGCGACGCCGTCGTCCGAGGACGAGCTGGGTGACCAGCGCTTCCTCGAAGCGGAAGTAGCGCTGGGCGTCGTGCACGTCGCCGGGCTGATCGGGAGCGTGGATGAGGTCATAGGCGCGGGTGACGTCGAGCAGGTCGAACTCGCGGCGAATCGGCTCGGGGATCAGCTCGGGCAGGTCGTCGACCACCGAGCGCGTGAACGTGATGGCGCGCTGGAGGTCCCACGACTCGACCTTCGCGGTCAGGGGGTAGATGGGGAAGTACTTGCCGATCGCCTCCACGGTCGCGATGTCGGAGTAGGGGTCCTTGCGGCCGTCGTCGGCGGCGAAGAGCACCATGCGGGGGTTGGAGAGCTTCCACTCGTTGTTGAACGTCTCGGCCTTGCCGAGGAACAGCCCACGAGCACCCACGGGCAGCTTCTTCTCCTGCCACTCGGCAGTGTGCTTCTTCTTCGCGAAGAACGTCATGCGCAGGGACGGACCGTCGGTGCGCAGCGTCGTCTCGAGCCGGTAGGCGAGAAGACCGTTGCGGCGGTCGGTGTAGGTGTGCTGCTTGCTGTGGGCGATCTCGCCGATCACCGTGAGCATCTGCCCCACCGCGAGGTCGTCGACCTTGGTGAGCTTGCCGGTCTCGAGGTAGCGCCGCGGGAAGTGACGCAACAGGTCGCCGACCGTGGAGATGTGGAGCTTGTTGATGATCTTGTCGGCCGTCTTCGACTGGCCGAGGACGGTGGTGACCGGGGAGTCGACGGTGATCATGGGACGCACGCTGCGGGGACTGGTCTCACGGGGACCAGCCTGCCTCACTCCACCGACAGCAGGAGCGGGTACCGCTCCTGCCCGCCGTCGTAGACCACGACGTCGACGTGCGGATGGTGCTGATCGACCCAGGCCTCGGCCCGCTCGGCGAGGTCACCTGCGTCGGCACCGCCGACGATCGTGACCAGGTCGGCGCCACCGCCGAGCATCCGGCCGAGCACGTCGGTGGCGACC
>NZ_JAXMNS010000162.1:0-7720 GCF_034670285.1 Nocardioides sp.
GATCTGCCGCGGTGGTAGAGCAAGGCGGAGTCCGAGGAGAACCCCTCCTCCCCCATCAGCTCCTCGTAGTACAGACGCCCGTCGGGGTCGCGATGCTGGGTGTGTCGCTTGGGCGGGACCGTGCCGAGCCTTCGATAGTGCGCCATGCCTGGTTACGTTAGTCCCGTGGTGACACCTGCAACATGGTCCCGGTTCGTCGACGACGCGAGCCCGCTGCCCGAGGGCAAGATCCTGCGACGCCCCTCCCCCGTCGTGGGCGATCGCGCCGTCCGCGACGACGAGCTGCCGCAGCTGGTCGGCTTCCGCGGCGACCTGCGGGTCGTGCTCACCAGCGGAGCCGGACAGGTGGCCGGGCCCGCGTCGTACTGCCGCTCGCACGGCCTCGAGGTGAGCGCGCTCGACATCACCCTGCGCGACCCCGACGACCCGGCCGGCAACGCCCGGCGGGTGGTGGCCGCGGTGCACGCCGCCATCGACGCCGGCGACCTCCTCGAGGACACCGTCGTGCACGTGCGGCTGAGCGGGGACCCCACGCCGTCCTGGCTCGCAGCGGCCGACGTGCTGGCCGAGGCGGAGATGGTGCTCGCGCTGCCCCTGGAGGCAGGTGACCCCGAGCGGTGGATCGATGCCGCCCTGGACCGCGAGGCCACGGTGTCGCTCTACGGCGGTACGGCGCCGCAGGCGGTCGCAGCCCTGGGCACGGCGGCACGACTGTGGGGCGACGACGGCGATCTCGAGCGCGGACGCCGGTGGGTGCGCAGCTGGCTGACGACCGAGGTGCACGACGCCCTCGACCACCTGGCGACGCTGTGACCGACTCCGCCTCCGGGGCCGGGTTCGGCCTCGACCACCTGCCGTACGGCGTGTTCTCGGTCGACGGCGGTCCTCGCCGCATCGGCGTGCGCCATGGTGACTCGGTGCTCGACCTGGCCTTCGAGACCGGGCGGCCCGAGCTGGCCGCCGCGTCCTTGAACCCCTTCCTGGCCCTGGGCCCCCAGACGTGGAGCGAGGTGCGCGCCGAGGCCCGCGCGCTGCTCGAGGAGGGTGCCGAGACGACTCCCCTCGACGAGGTCGACCTGCACCTGCCGTTCGAGGTCGCCGACTACGTCGACTTCTACGCCTCCGAGCACCACGCGACGAACGTCGGACGGCTGTTCCGTCCCGACGGCGACGCCCTGCTCCCCAACTGGAAGCACCTGCCCGTCGGCTATCACGGCCGCGCCGGCACCGTCGTGGCCTCGGGGACGCCGGTCGTGCGGCCCAGCGGTCAACGCGGACCCGGCGACGTCGGACCCACCCGACGCCTCGACCTCGAGGCCGAGCTGGGCTTCGTCGTGGGCGCCGCCTCGAGGCTGGGCGAGCCGGTCCCGGCCGAGGCCTTTGCCGACCACGTGTTCGGCGTCGTGGGCCTCAACGACTGGTCGGCACGCGACCTCCAGGCCTGGGAGTACGTGCCGCTAGGGCCGTTCCTCGGCAAGACGTTCGCCACCTCGATCTCGCACTGGGTGACGCCGCTAGCAGCCCTCGACGCCGCCTGGTGCGACCTGCCCGGCCAGGACCCCCGCCCGGCCGACTACCTCGCTCCCGACACGGCGCGCGGCCTCGACCTCGCGGTGGAGGTGGAGATCGACGGCACCGTCGTGAGCCGTCCGCCGTACCGCTCGACCTACTGGGGACCGGCGCAGATGCTGGCGCACCTGACCGTCAACGGCGCCTCGCTGCGCACCGGCGACCTCTTCGGGTCGGGCACCATCAGCGGCGCCGGCGCTCCCGGTCACGCCGAGGTCGGTTCGCTGCTCGAGCTGTACGGCGGGGAACGCTTCCTCGACGACGGCTCGACGGTCGTGCTGCGCTACTCCGCGCCGAGCACCGACGGCGGTCGGCTCACGCTGGGCGAGGTCAGCGGCGCCGTGACGCCGGCCCCCTAGGCTGCACGCCATGGGTCTGCTCACACCGGTCGCCGTTCGCCTCGGCTCCTACTCCTGGATGCCGAAGCTGTTGCCCCAGGTGGTGTGGTTCGACACCCGCCTCCAGCGCGCGACCCGCGGTCGCGTGACCGTGCTCGACCTGGCCGGCCTGCCCAACCTCGCGCTCACCGTGCCGGGGCGCAAGAGCGGCATCCCCCGCACCACGCCGTTGCTCTGCGTGCCGCACGAGGACGGGTGGCTCGTCGCCGGGTCCTACTTCGGTGGGCCGAACATGCCGCTCTGGGTCAACAACCTGCGCGCCACCGAGACCGCCGTCGTCCGCGTGGACGGCAGCGAGCACACCGTCACCTGGATCGAGGCCGAGGGCGACGAGCGCGCCGTCCTGTGGGACGTCATGGTCGCGACCTGGCCCAACTTCACGAAGTACGAGGAACGCACCGACCGGGTCATCCCGGTGTTCTGGCTCCGCCCCGTCGCCTGACTCCCGAGGCCTCGGTCACTCGTTCGCGCTGGGCGCGACCGAGCTGCGGTCGGGGTTGTCGGTATCGATCTTGGCTGCCGCGTAGGACGTGCCGCTGAGGGCGACGACGAGGGCGGCGACCGAGATCACCATCGGTGCGCTGGGTCGCTTCACGCGAGGAGACATGGGGGAGCCTCTTGTGGTCGGACGGCGGGTCCACCGTGGACGCGCTCACTCTTGATCCGTAGCCGCGGCGCCGCCGGATTGCCCTGCGCGCAGGCGCCTTCGACCGGTCCGGACCACCCGCCCGGTCGTCGCCGCCAGAAATGTATGAAGCCGCGGACCGGATCACGGTCACGCGGCTTCAGTGGCAGGTGCTGGATTCGAACCAGCGTAGGCTGTGCCGGCTGATTTACAGTCAGCTCCCTTTGGCCGCTCGGGCAACCTGCCGGGTTTGTCGTCGCACATGATGGCCGGCTTGGCCGTGCGGCAACGAGGCGAAACAATAGCGCAGGCACCGCACGATTCCAGAATCGCTAGCAAGCAACAGGAGCACACACCCATGGCTGACTCGTCCTTCGACATCGTGAGCAAGATCGACCGACAGGAGGTCGACAACGCGCTGGGTCAGACCGCGCGGGAGATCGCGACCCGGTTCGACTTCAAGGGCACCGGCGCCACCATCGAGTGGCAGGGCGAGGAAGCGATCGAGATCAGCGCCTCGGCCGACGACCGCGCGACCGCCGTGCTCGACCTCTTCAAGGACAAGCTCATCAAGCGCCAGCAGAGCCTGAAGATCCTGGACGCCTCCGAACCGCGCCAGTCCGGCCAGCAGAGCAAGATCGGCATCGCGCTCAAGGAGGGCATCTCCTCCGAGGACGCCAAGAAGGTCTCCAAGCTCATCCGCGACGAGGGCCCCAAGGGCGTCAAGGCCCAGATCCAGGGCGACGAGCTGCGCATCTCCTCCAAGAAGCGCGACGACCTCCAGGCCGTCCAGGCGCTCGTCAAGGGCCAGGACCTCGACTTCGCGGGGCAGTTCACCAACTACCGCTGACGTCCGGTGACCGTTCCGAGCGCGTCGATCGAGATCGACGCTCCGCTCGCCGTCGTCTGGGAGGTCATGCTCGACACCGAGGCGTACGGCGAGTGGAACCCGTTCGTCGAGCGGGTCGAGACCGCGGTCCCCGCGGAGGTGGGCAACCCGATCGTCCTGCACGTGCGCTGGACCAACGGTCGCACCACCCGCTCGCCCGAGCGGATCACCGCGCTGGAGCCGCCGCACACGACCGGCGGCGTGACGACGGCCCTGATGTCGTACGTCTTCGAGGGTTGGCCGGCGCGGCTCGGACTGGTGCGCGGCACGCGACACCAGCGGCTGACCCAGCGCCCCGGCGAGCCTACGACGTACGACACCGTCGAGGAGTTCTCCGGCCCCCTGGTGCGCCTGGCCGGTCCTGGTCGCGTGGCCGACGGTTTCGCGCGGCACGCCGCGGCGCTCAAGCGACGCGTCGAGACCCGGGCCGCCGAGGGCCGAGGAGGCTTTACCTCGCCGCCGTAGCCACCGGCGCCACGGAGTCCTAGCCTCGAAAGAGGCTCCCGACGAACCCTCGTCGGTCTCGGTCGAACCGTAGGAGTCCCCCATGGACCACCACGACACTGACACCACGAGCTCTCGGCGCCGACGCGCCTCGGCCCCTGTCCTCATCGCCCTCGTCCTCGGGCTGATCCTCGCAACCAGCGGGGGCGCGGTCGCCGGCAAGCAGATCACCGGCAAGCAGATCAAGAACAACTCGGTCACCGGCAAGGACATCAAGAACAAGTCCCTCGGCCTGCACGACCTGAAGCTCTTGGACGTCGACAAGCTCGCCGACGGGATCCTGCCGTCGGGCAAGACGGTCATCGGTGGCGGGATCCTGAGCGGCAACGCGCCATCCGACACCCTCTATGCACGCAGCTACTCCCCCTTGCCCTTCAAGACCACCGTGCCGCTGAGCTACAACAACCCGCGGTCGATCTACTACGGGCAGACCTCGATCGCGGCACCGGGCGAGTCCAACACCAGCCGGTGCTCCGGCTCGGACACCAACCCCACCGCGAGCCCCGGGACCTTGTGCGTCTACATCTCCGGCTCGACCACGAATGCCGGCAACCAGAGCTTCATCTTCCCGGGGGCCAATGCCAGCCCCGACGCAGCCGACAGCACCGGCTTCTACCTCGGGGTCAACACCCCGACGACGGGCGAGGTCCTGGTCCGCTACACCTGGGCCTACACGGCGCCCTGAGCCGGCGCCGAGCCGCTGCTGAGCGACCCTGTCGGCTGCCGACCTCCCACCAGTCAGGACGAGTCCGCCTCCACCAAGGGGCGGACTATCCTGATCGGGAGTCGGACGCGCGTCTGGACATCGATCTAGAACATGTTCTAGTTTCGGACATGGTCGCGCGCCTGCGCGTCGGCAGCCAAGTGGGATGAAGGTGCATCACGTGTCCAAGCAGGTCAAGCAGCTCGATCGGGTCGTCATCCGTTTCGCCGGTGACTCCGGCGACGGGATGCAGCTCACCGGCGACCGCTTCACCCAGGAGTCGGCCGCCTTCGGCAACGACCTCGTGACACTGCCCAACTTCCCTGCCGAGATCCGCGCCCCTCAGGGCACGCTCCCGGGCGTCTCGTCGTTCCAGGTGCACTTCGCCGACCACGACATCCTCACCGCCGGCGACGCGCCCGACGTCCTGGTCGCGATGAATCCGGCGGCGCTGAAGGCGAACCTGCCCGACCTGCCCAAGGGCGCCACGGTCATCGTCGACACCCACGACTTCACTGCGCGCAACCTCACCAAGGCCGGCTACGACGCCAACCCGCTCGACGCCCTCGGTGACGCTGCTCCCGGCCACCCCCTGGCGGAGTTCGCCGTCCACCCCGTCGACCTCACCGGCATGACCGTCGAGGCCGTCAAGGAGTTCGGGCTGTCGCGCAAGGACGCCGCGCGCGCCAAGAACATGTTCGCCCTCGGCCTGCTGTCGTGGATGTACGGCCGACCGACCGACGGCACGAAGGCCTTCCTGGCCAAGCGGTTCTCCAAGGTGCCCGACATCCGCGACGCCAACATCACCGCCTTCACCACCGGGTGGAACTACGGCGAGACGACCGAGGCGTTCGCCGTCCAGTACGAGATCAAGCCCGCCACGATGGCGCCCGGCACCTACCGCAACATCACCGGCAACCTCGCTCTGTCGTACGGCCTCGTCGCCGCCGGCGTGCAGTCGGGCCTGCCGATCTTCCTCGGGTCCTACCCGATCACCCCGGCCTCCGACATCCTCCACGAGCTCAGCAAGCACAAGGCCTTCGGCGTCACGACGCTCCAGGCCGAGGACGAGATCGCCGGCATCGGCGCGGCGATCGGCGCCTCGTTCGCCGGCTCGCTCGGCGTCACCACCACCTCGGGGCCCGGCATCGCGCTGAAGTCGGAGTTCATCGGTCTCGCCGTGATGACCGAGCTGCCGCTGCTGGTGATCGACGTCCAGCGCGGTGGACCCTCGACCGGCCTGCCCACCAAGACCGAGCAGTCCGACCTGCTCCAGGTGATGTTCGGCCGCAACGGCGAGGCTCCGGCCCCGGTAGTCGCTGCCCAGTCGCCAGGCGACTGCTTCGACGCCGCCGTCGAGGCCGCACGCATCGCCGTCACCTACCGCACCCCGGTCATCCTGCTCTCCGACGGCTACCTCGCCAACGGCTCCGAGCCGTGGAAGATCCCCGACCTCACCGACCTGCCCGTCATCGACCCGAACTTCGCGACCGAGACCAACCACGTGAAAACGCCCGACACGACGAGCGACGACGGCACCGTCATTCCCGGTGAGAAGGACTTCTGGCCCTACCTGCGCGACGAGAAGACGCTCGCCCGTCCGTGGGCGATCCCCGGTACCCCCGGGCTCGAGCACCGCATCGGCGGCCTCGAGAAGGGCGAGGGCCACGGCAACATCTCCTACGACCCCGCCAACCACGAGCGCATGGTCCGCACGCGCCAGGCCAAGATCGACGCCATCGCCGACTCGTTGCCGCCGCTGGAGGTCGAGGACCCGTCCGGACCGCCCGGCGAGGGCAAGGCGAAGGTGCTCGTCATCGGCTGGGGCTCGACCTATGGTCCGATCGGTGCCGGCTGCCGTCGTGTCCGCAAGGCCGGCCACGCCGTCGCCCAGGTGCACCTGCGCCACCTCAACCCGTTCCCCAAGGACCTCGGCGAGATCCTCAAGCGCTACGACAAGGTGCTGGTGCCCGAGATGAACCTCGGCCAGCTCGCCCTGCTGCTGCGCGGCAAGTACCTCGTCGACGCCATCGGCTACAACCAGGTCAACGGCATGCCGCTCAAGGCCGCCGAGCTCGCCCAGGCGATCGGCTCGCTCGTCGCCGAGGCCGAGGGCCTCGACGAGCTCGACCTGACCCCCGTCCCCGCTCGCACTGAGGAGACCGTCTCGTGACCGCCCTCTCGACCAGCACCGACCTCGGGGTGCCCGGACTGCGCTCCGGCACCGACCTCGTCCCCACCGTCGACCCCGACGCCCCCGCCCAGACCGGCAAGGAGTTCACCTCCGACCAGGAGGTCCGCTGGTGCCCGGGCTGCGGCGACTACGCAGTCCTCAAGGCCGTGCAGGGCTTCCTGCCCGACCTCGGGCTGCGTCGCGAGAACATCGTCTTCGTCTCCGGCATCGGCTGCTCGAGCCGCTTCCCCTACTACCTCGACACCTACGGGATGCACTCGATCCACGGCCGGGCGCCGTCCATCGCCACCGGCATCGCGACCGCGCGCGAGGACCTCAACGTCTGGGTCGTCACCGGTGACGGTGACGCGCTCTCGATCGGTGGCAACCACCTGATCCATGCGCTGCGCCGCAACATCAACATGACGATCCTGCTGTTCAACAACCGGATCTACGGGCTCACCAAGGGTCAGTACTCCCCCACCTCGGAGGCCGGCAAGATCACCAAGTCGACCCCGATGGGATCGCTGGACCACCCGTTCAACCCGGTCTCGCTCGCCCTCGGCGCCGAGGCGTCGTTCGTGGCGCGCACGATCGACTCCGACCGCAAGCACCTCACCGCGGTGCTCTCGGCCGCCGCCGCCCACCGCGGCACCTCGCTGGTGGAGATCTACCAGAACTGCCCGATCTTCAACGACGGCGCGTTCGACGCGATCAAGGACCGCGACACCAAGGAGGACGCCCTGATCCCGCTGGTGCACGGTGAGCCGATCCGGTTCGGCGTCGGCGGCACCAAGGGCGTCATCCGCGACACCGAGTCGGGTGGGGTCAAGATCGTCACCATCGCCGACCTGGGCGA
>NZ_JAXMNS010000163.1:0-7696 GCF_034670285.1 Nocardioides sp.
CGACCGGGGTCGCCGCGGCAGCCGAGGCCGGGGCGGCGCTGCCGTTCGCCTGCGACCAGGTGCTGATCATGCAGGCCCACGCCGCCATGGCTTCGGGAGCGCTGGACGAGGCCGTTGCGCTGGGCCTCGCTGAGGTCGGGGGCCCGCGTGCGAGTCCGCTCACTGCGACTGCCTGGTCTGACACCTTGGGCATCGCCCGATCGATGACGGGGCAGCTGACGGCGGCGACCCAGGACGCCGCAGACGGCAGAGGGGCAGCGGAAGTGATCGATCCGTTCGGACTGCGCGACCAGGCCGTGGCGCTGGAGGCGCTGATCGGGGGCATGCGGGGACTGAGCGTAGCGGTCGCCGACCTCGAACGGCTCCGCGCTCGTGGATCCGGACCCGACCCACGCATCGACATCTGGGTGGCTCGCGCGCTGGCGTGGAGCAGGTCGGTGGCCGGCGACCGGACCGCCGCCGTGGGAGCGGCCGCGGCCGGTGGTCGGGCCGGGGTCGAGGCGCAACACATCACCTGGGGGGTCATGGCGTTGCACGACGCCGTCCGTCTCGGCGACGCAGCGGGCGCCCGCGAGGTGGCCGACGACGTGCAGGACGCGGTGCGTGAGACCGAGGGGGCGGCTCTCCTCGAGACGATGGCGCGTCACGCCGTGGTGACGAGCGCCGAGGATCCCGAGGGTCTCGGTGAGGTGGCAACGGCGTTCGCGCGCCACGGTGCGTGGCTGCTGGCAGCGGAGGCTCAGGCACAGCGAGCGTTGCTGCTGGCCCGGTCCTCGGCCGACGACCGCGTGGTGAGCTGGGCCTCGGTGCTGTCCCAGATCTGGGAGGCGCGTTGCGACGGGCCGTGCACGCCTCTCCTGGCGAGCAGGCCGCCGGCGGGTCTGACAGCGCGTCAGCTGGAGATTGCCCAGGCAGCAGCCCGGGGAGCCAGCAGCGCCGAGATCGCGGAGGGTCACGTGCTCTCGGTGCGCACGGTCGACAATCACCTCGGCAAGGTCTACCGCGTGCTGGGCCTGGTGGGTCGCGATGAGCTCGCCGCACGGATCGGTCCGGTGCTTGCGGGAACCGTGCGCGGTGAGCGACGGGGCTGAGCGCTAGCTGGTGGACTCCAGGACGGGGTGAGCAGCCACGGTGACGACGGCGTTGCCGTCGGCGTCCTCGTTGATCGTGTAGCCGACCTTGATGCCGTCCACGTCGGCGTACTCCAGGCTGCGCACCTCCCCGGACTGGAAGGACTGCGTGGGCTCGACGTCGTAGGCGGACTCGAGCTCGGCAGCGACGTCCGCCGGCGGCGCGTCGACCGATCCGATGAGGATGAAGCCCACCAGGCCCTCGATCGACTGCTCGTTGGCGGTGAGCACGGTGTAGCCCTGGGGCAGCACCACCGACTCGGGGAAGTCCTCAGGCAGGTTGCCGCTGCTGCTCGAGACGATCGACCCGTCCTCGTTCTCGATCCTCACCTCGGCACCGTCCACGTCCACTTGGGTGCCGGTGGCGCCCTCGATGGCCTTTTCGGTGGCGCCGGCACAGCCGGTGAGGCTGAGGACGACGCTCAGGCCCGCGAGGCAGAGGCCCCCTCGCCGCATGGTCGTCATCACTCGCACCCGACCGTGAACGTGCCCGTGACGGGCTCGGCTGTTCCGGCCATGGCCATCCCGGGATCGATGAAGGTCGCTGACCCGGAGCCGGTCTGTCCGTCGATCGTGTAGTCGTCGACCACCGCGACGTCCGCGTAACCCTCGAACGAGCCGCTGATCTCGCTGCCCGACTCCAGGTGGAGCTGATCGTCGGGGTCGGTGTCGTCTCGCAGGTAGACCGATGGCCCCGACCACTCGCCTGGCGCTGCGTCGAGCGGGGGCAGGGAGACCCCGATGCGCACGAGGTCGTCGTCGGAGATGAGCTCGGCGTTGACCGAGCCGCCCAGGGTGAGGCAGGTGAACACCCCCGTGGCCTCGTAGGTCGTGCCGTCGAAGCTGCTGGTGGGGGAGTCGGCGACGGTGTCGGCGTCGGTGTCGGTGTCGGGAGACCCGGCCGACTCGCCGCCGTCAGGCACCGTGGCGCCCTCCTCGGCCGGGTCGCTCCCACAAGCCGTCAGCGCGACTGCGAGGGCGAGGCTGAGGCAGGCGGCGACGAGGCGTGCCGGGCGATGGATGGCGGAGGGGCGCATCGCTCCATTGTCGTCCGACACGGGCGGGAGGGCACTACTCATCTGCGGCGCTCGACTACTCAGCGGGCGAGGTTCGTGGCGCAGGCCTGACCGGTGCCACGTCGGAGCCGGAGTGGGAAGCCCCCTACGGTGGGGCTCATGCGCGTAGGACTCACCGGCGGGATCGCCTCGGGCAAGAGCACCGTCTCGGCGATCTTCGCCGAGCTCGGGGCAGTCGTGATCGACGGCGACAAGCTCGCCCGCGAGGTCGTGGAGCGAGGGACACCGGGGCTCGCCGCGATCGTCGCGGCCTTCGGCCCCGAGCTGCTCACGGCCGAGGGCGACCTGGACCGTCCTGCGATGGGAGCCCTCGTCTTCAACGACGAGACCAAGCGCAAAGAGCTCGAGGCGATCGTGCACCCGCTGGTCTTCGAGCGGTACGCCGAGCTGGAGGGCGCCACGGGCCCTGAGGACCTCGTCATCCACGACATCCCGCTCCTTGCCGAGTCGGGGCGCGCCGAGGAGTTCGACGCCGTGGTGGTGGTCGACGCCCCGCAGGAGCTGCAGGTCGAGCGGATGCTGCGCGACCGGGGCTGGACCGAGGCCGATGCTCGCGCCCGCATCGGGTCGCAGGCCACCCGCGAGCAACGGCTGGCGATCGCGACCCATGTCGTCGACAACACCGGCAGCCTCGAGGCACTACGAGCCCGGGTCGAGGCGATTCACGCCGAGCTCACAGCTTCAGCGTCATGAAGACGCTCAGCGGGTCCGCTCGGTAGCTCCCGAACGGCGCGCACTCCTCGAAGCCGTGCCGGCGGTAGAGCGCGTGCGCGGGGTGGAAGAAGGCGTACGAGCCCGTCTCGAGACTGGCCCGCGTGTGGCCGCCTGCTCTGGCCGCCTCGAGCACGTGCGTGAGGAGCCGCTCGGCGATGCCCTCCCGGGTGCGGTGGGGCGCCGTCCGCATCGACTTGAGCTCCACATGGGTGCCGTCGAGGTCCTTGAGTGCCGCGCAGCCCACCAGCTCGCCGCCGTCGTACGCCGTGTAGAACCGCACGCCGGGAGCGCGCAGGCCTGCGAGATCGAGCGCGTGCGTCGACTCAGGAGGACCCATCGAGCGCAGCTGGGCGACGTGGGCCGCGAGGAACGCGATCACCTCAGGGTCGGTGAGGTCACCGGTCTGGATCTGCACGCGCGTCAGCCTAGGGTCCGGCTGCGCGGTGCCCTGCGGAGCGGCGTGCGGGGGAGTCCCCTCAGGGAATCCCTGACGTTCTCAGGGATTGCAACCCCTGAGAACGTCAGGAGTACCCGGTGATCCGGGTATTCCTGCCGGCCCCGCGCACGAGAGCCCCCGCCGTGGCTCGGCGGGGGCTCTCGTCGGTGCGCGCTGCCGTCCCGGGTGGGCGGTGGGACGGCGGCGGGATCAGGCTGCGTCAGGCGGCCTCAGGCAGCCTCAGGCAGCAAGGTCGGGGTCGCCGATGCGGCGCAGCTTCTGCAGGGCCTCGCGCTCGAGTTGACGCACGCGCTCAGCCGAGATGCCGTGCTTGACGCCGATGTCGGCGAGCTTGTGCTGACGACCATCAACCAGGCCGTAGCGCGAGCGGATGATGTCGGCGGCGCGGTCGTCGAGGTGCCCGACGAGTGCGTTGAGACGGTCGCGGGCCTCGACGTCGAGAACCGTGAGGTCGGGAGAGGGCGAGGTCTCCTGGGCCATCAGGTCTCCGAGCGAGGTGTCACCGTCCTCGTCGACGGGGGTGTCGAGGCTGACGTGCTCACGACCCCAGGCCATGAGGTCGAGCACGCGGTCGACGTCGAGGCCGAGCTCGACGGCGATCTCGGACGGGTCGGGCTCACGGCCGAGCTGACGCTCCAGCGTGCGACGGGCGCCACCGACCTGGTTGAGCTCCTCGACGACGTGCACGGGGAGCCGCACGACGCGCGCCTGCTGCGCGATGCCGCGGGTGATCGCCTGACGGACCCACCAGGTGGCGTAGGTCGAGAACTTGTAGCCCTTGGTGTAGTCGAACTTCTCGACCGCGCGGATGAGCCCGGTGTTGCCCTCCTGGATGAGGTCCAGCATCGGCATCTGGGCCCGGCCGTACTTGCGGGCGATCGAGACGACCAGCCGCAGGTTGGCGGTGATGAAGGTGTCGACCGCCTTGCGGCCCTCCTCGGCGAGCCACTCGAGCTCTTCCTCGGTGGCGCGCTTCGGTGCGCCGCCCTTGCGGCGACCCACCCGGCCCTCGGCGAGCAGGGCCTCGGCCATTAGGCCGGCCTCGATGGTCTTGGAGAGCTCGACCTCCATGGCAGCGTCGAGCAGGGGGTTGCGCGCGATCTCGTCGAGGTACAGCCCGACGCTGTCGCGTCCCTCGATCTCACGGGAGACGCTGGTGCTCCTGGTTGCGGTCCGGACTGCCATGGGGACCCCTCCTTGTGTCGTCAGCCACCTGTGTGGCCTCGTCTGTTACAACGGTGGCGGGGAGTGGTGGATTCCCACCTCACCCCGAAGGCTTGCAAGTCCTTCGACATGAACGACGGTTCGGATTGGCGCAGAGTTGCCTGTCTGTTGATATTTCAGGGACTTCTCAGGGGGAGGGTGCTCCTCTCAGCCTTCGTCGGGCCCCAGACCGAGCACGTCGAGGGTCCAGGCGAGGGTGAAGGCGCGGTCCTTCCAGGCCTGGTAGCGGCCCGACACGCCGCCGTGACCTGCGGACATCTCGATCTTCATCAGCACGTCGGGGTCGGTGGCCAGCTCGCGAAGCCGGGCCACCCACTTGGCCGGCTCGACGTAGAGCACCCGGGTGTCGTGAAACGACGTCTCGGCCAGGATCGCGGGGTAGGTGTGCGCGCCGACGTTGTCGTACGGCGCGTACGCGGCGATCGTCGCGTAGGCCTCGGCGTCGTCCTCGGGGTTGCCCCACTCGTCGTACTCGGTGACGGTCAGCGGGAGCGTGGAGTCGAGCATCGAGGTCAGCGGGTCGACGAACGGCACCCCTGCGATGATCCCGGCGAAGTCGTCGGGCGCCTGGTTGGCGACGGCGCCCGCGAGCAGGCCTCCGGCGCTGGCGCCCTCTCCGACGATCCGGTCGTGGGTGGTCCAACCCCCGGCGACGAGGTGTCGGGCCACGGCGACGAAGTCGTCGAACGTGTGCTGCTTGTCGGCGAGCTTGCCGCTGTCGTACCAGTGCCGGCCCATCTCGCCACCGCCGCGGACGTGGGCGACCGCGAAGGCCGCACCGCGGTCGAGCATGGAGAGCCGAGCGATCGAGAACGAGGGGTCGATCGACATCTCGTAGGCGCCGTAGGCGTAGAGGTGGAGGGGCAGCGGTTCGCCGGAGGCCCGGGCGTCGCGTCGGCACACGATCGAGACCGGCACCAGGACGCCGTCCGTCGAGGGCGCCCAGAGTCGGTGCTCCTCGTAGTCGGCCGGGTCGTAGTCGCCCAGGACCGGGACCCGCTTGAGCAGCCTGAGCTCGCGGGTGCGGACGTCGTAGTCGTAGACCGACGAGGGGATGGTCATGGTCGTGTAGCCCAGCCGCACGGTGGGCTGGTCGAAGCGTGGGTTGCCGCCCGACCCGACGGTGTAGAGCGGCTCGTCGAACTCGACGAGGTAGTCGTCGACGACCCCGTGGTTCACCGAGGCGTCGTCGCCGAGCTCGAGGATCCGCAGCTGGGTCAGCCCTTCGCTGCGCTGGTGCACGACCAGGTGGCCCGCGAACGCGTCCACGTCCTCGAGCCGTACGGCGGGGTCGTGCGCGATCAGCGGGGCCCAGTGCTCGCGCGGGGTCGGTACGGCGGGGGTCACGGCCAGCTCGAAGTCGGCCCCGTTGCCGTTGTGCATGACCAGGAACCGGTCGACCCCGGCGATCACGGCGTGCTCGACGGAGTACTCGAGCCCTTCCTCACGCTCGCGGAAGCAGCGCAGCCCGAGCTCGGGGGCGTCGGCGTCGAGCAGGTGGTACTCGCTGGTGGTCTTCGAGCCGGTCGCCACGATCATGAAGCGATCGGTGCGGGTGCGTCCGACACCGACCCAGAACCGCCCGTCGGGCTCGTGGAAGACGAGCTCGTCGTCGGACTGGGGGGTGCCGATCCGGTGGCACCAGATCTTGTCGGCGCGCCAGGAGTCGTCGATGGTCGTGTAGTAGAGCCGGGTGCCGTCCCGGTCCCAGGTGGCTCCGCCGAGCACTCCCACGATCTCGTCGTCGAGCAGCTCGCCCGAGGTGAGGTCCTTAACCCGGATCGTGTAGCGCTCGTCGCCCACGCAGTCGAGCGCGTAGGCGAGCAGGGTGCTGTCAGGGCTGATGCTGGACCCGCCGAGGGAGAAGAAGTCATGGCCCTCGGCGAGCTCGTTGAGGTCGAGGAGCACCTCTTCGCCGGGCAGTGCCGGCTGGTCGGGGGTGGCGTCCTCGGCCGGCTGCGGCGGCGTCCAGTCGTCCGGGCCGTTCGCCGGCACGCGGCACGACGCGCCGTACTCGCGGCCCTCGTAGGAGCGTCCGTAGTACCAGTGCTCGCGCACCCGGGTGGGCACGGAGAGGTCGGTCTCGCGGGTGCGGGCCTTGATCTCCTCGAAGATCTCCTCGCGCAGCTCGGCGAGGTGGGCGGTGCGGGCCTCGGTGTAGGCGTTCTCCGCCTCGAGGTGGGCGACCACCTCGGGCGACTCCTTCTCGCGCAGCCAGTCGTAGGCATCGACGCGGGTGTGGCCGTGGTGCTCGGTGGTGACCGGCCGTCGCGCGGCGGTGGGCGGCTGGGGGAGGCTCATCTGACGAACGGTAGTCGGGTGGCATCCTCGGTCCATGGCTGACCTGTCACCCGATGATCCGCGTCCCTCGACCCCGACGAGCCGCAGCATCGACCTCAACGCCGACCTCGGCGAGGAGGTGACCGACGACGCTGCGCTGCTCACCGTCGTCAGCAGCGCCAACGTCGCCTGTGGCTACCACGCGGGGTCGGCGGCGATCATGCGCGCAGTCTGCGAGCAGGCCGCCGAGGTCGGGGTCAGCGTGGGCGCCCAGGTCTCCTACGCGGACCGGCCCAACTTCGGCCGGGTCGCGCTCGACGTGGCCTACGAGATCCTGCGCGAGCAGGTCGCCCACCAGGTCGGTGTCCTGACCGAGATCGCCCGCGCAGCCGGCACCGACGTGCGCTACCTCAAGCCGCACGGCGCGCTCTACCACCGGGTGCTGGACGACGAGGAGCAGGCGGCGGCGGTGCTGGCCGGGTCCGGGGCGCTGCCGGTCCTGGGGATGCCGGGCGTGCTGCTGGACCAGGCGTACGGCGCGGGTCGCCTCGTGCACCTCGAGGGCTTTCCCGACCGCGCCTACGGCGACGACGGACGCCTGGTCGGGCGCGACCAGCCGGATGCTGTCCTCGACGACAGCGTGGAGATCGCCCGACGTGCGGTGGTTCTGGCGGGCTCGGTGCACTCGGTCTGCCTCCACGGGGACACACCCGGAGCCGTCGCCCACGCGCGGGCCTGCCGGGAGTCGCTCGAGGCCGCCGGCTTCCAGGTGCGCGGGCTCTAGCCCCGCTTCCGACCCGCCGCGCTAGACCACT
>NZ_JAXMNS010000164.1:0-7681 GCF_034670285.1 Nocardioides sp.
GACGGCGAGGTCGGTCACCTGGTCAACCCCGACCTGACGCTGTCGGTCGACGAGCAGGACGGGCCCGAGGGCTGTCTCTCGTTGCCCGACCTGACCTACGACTGCCGTCGCGCGCTCTCGGTCGTCGCGCGCGGCTGGTCGATGCACGGTGAGCCGGTCGAGATCGAGGGCAGCCACCTGCTGGCGCGCGCGATCCAGCACGAGACCGATCACCTCGACGGCGTGCTGTTCATCGACCGCCTCGATGCCGCGGCCCGCAAGATGGCGATGCGCGAGATCCGCGAGTCGCAGTGGTTCGGCGTCGAGCCGCCCACGGTCAAGATCAGCCCGCACGCCACCCGCGGTCTGGGAATCTGAGGTCACGGTGCGAGTCGTCTTCGCAGGAACTCCCGAGGTCGCGGTGCCGGCCCTCGACGCCATCGCCGAGTCCGACCACGAGCTGGTCGGGGTCATCACGCGCCCGGACGCGCCGTCCGGGCGAGGTCGCAAGCTCGTCGCGAGCCCGGTCGCCCAGCGCGCCGAGACGCTCGGCGTCCCCATCCTCAAGCCCGAGCACCCGCGCGAGCCCGAGTTCCAGGAGGCGCTGCGGGCCCTCGACCCCGACTGCTGCCCGGTGGTCGCCTACGGCGCCCTGCTGCCGCAGTCGGCACTCGACATCCCGCCCCACGGCTGGGTCAACCTGCACTTCTCCTGCCTGCCTGCCTGGCGCGGTGCAGCCCCGGTGCAGCACGCCGTCTGGGCCGGCGACGAGGTCACCGGCGCGACGACGTTCCGCATCGTCAAGGCGATGGACGCCGGTCCGACGTTCGGCGTGATGACCGAGCGGATCCGCCCCACCGACACCTCCGGCGACCTGCTGACCCGCCTCGCCGAGGGGGGTGCGGGCCTGCTCGTGGCGACCCTCGACGGCATCGAGGCCGGCGAGCTCGCCGCGCTCGAGCAGCCCACCGACGGCGTCAGCATGGCCCCGAAGATCCGCGTCGAGCACGCCCAGATCGACTGGAACGACCCCGACACCGCGATCGACCGTCAGGTGCGGGCCTGCACCCCGGCGCCGGGCGCGTGGTCGACGTACGACGGAGAGCGCATCAAGATCGGTCCGATCACCCTCACCGACCCCGCCGACGGCCTGCGGCTGCCCCCGGGCGAGCTGGCGGTCGGCAAGAAGCAGGTCCTGGTCGGCACCGGCACCTACGCCGCGATCCTCGGCGAGGTCAAGCCGTTCGGCAAGAAGCAGATGGACGCCGCCGACTGGGCTCGGGGGGCTCGTCTCGAGTCGGGCCTCGTGTTCGGCGCCGATGTCTGAGCGTCGAGGTCGGCGCACCGACGTCGACGTGGCACGACTCGCCGCGCTGCAGGTCCTCAAGACGGTGCGCGTCGACGACGCCTACACCAACCTCGTGCTTCCGGCCGTGATCAGCCACTTCTCCCTCGGTCCGCGCGACGCGGGCTTCGTGACCGAGCTCGCCTCGGGCTCGATCCGCTGGCGCGGAACCTACGACGCGATCCTGTCGGCGTGCGTCGACCGCTCGCTGAACAAGGTCGAGGCCAAGGTGCTCGACGTGCTCCGCCTCGGCACCCATCAGATCCTCGCGATGCGCGTGCCCGACCACGCCGCGATCAGCACGTCGGTCGACCTCGTGCGGGCCACGGTCAGCGAGGGCGCAGCCGGCTTCACCAATGCGGTGCTGCGCAAGGTCGCCGCCCAGGACCTCGACGCCTGGATCGCCCAGGTGGCACCCGACGCGGCCACGCACCCCCAGCAGCACGCCGAGATCGCCTACAGCCACCCGGCCTGGGTGGTCGACGAGCTGCGCAAGGCGGTCGGGGCGACCGAGCTCGAGGCCTTGCTGGCCGCTGACAACGTGCCCCCGAAGGTCACCCTGGTCGCTCGGCCCGGTCGCTCGACACGTGACGAGCTGCCCGGCACCCCCACGCCGTACTCGCCGTACGGCGTGACGCTCGAGGGCGGCGCGCCCGGCGAGGTCCCGGCCGTCGCCGAGGGTCGCGCGGGCGTGCAGGACGAAGGCTCCCAGCTGGTCGCCGCAGCCCTCGCGGCCGCCGAGGTCGAGGGGCGCGACGACCTGTGGATCGACCTCTGTGCCGGTCCGGGTGGCAAGGCCGCACTGCTTGCCGCCCTTGCCGCCGAGCGCGGCGCCGGTCTGCTCGCTGTGGAGGCCCAGGAGCACCGCGCCCGCCTCGTGCAGCGCAGCCTCCGCGGCGCCTCGGGAGCCCGGGGGGTCGTGACCGCCGACGGTCGGAAGCCTCCGCTGGCGCCGGGCTCGGCCGACCGGGTGCTGGTCGACGCGCCCTGCAGTGGGCTCGGTGCGCTGCGCCGCCGCCCGGAGTCGCGCTGGCGGCGCAAGCCGAACGACCTGGTGGCCCTGGTGCTGCTCCAGCGCGCTCTCCTCGGCTCGGCGCTCGACCTCGTGCGCCCCGGCGGTGTTGTGCTCTACGCGACCTGCTCGCCCGTGCTGACCGAGACCACTGAGGTGGTCAGCGCTGTCCTGGCCGCCCGCGACGACGTGACGCTGGAGGACGCCCGAGCGCTGCTGCCCGACGTGCCCGACTGCGACGGTCGGCTCGAGGGCACGGTGCAGCTGTGGCCCCATCGCCACAGCACCGACGCGATGTTCATGGCGGTCCTGCGGCGCTCGTGAGCGCCCCACCACGACACGGCCACTACGGTGAGGGCGTGCCCACGAAGTCGCCGTCCGTCGAGATCGAGGTGGACGGTCGCGTCATCCGGGTGAGCAACCCCGACCGCGTGTACTTCCCGCAGCTCGGCGCCACCAAGCTCGACCTCGTCGACTACTACCTCGCGGTCGGCCCGGGCATCGTCAACGCCCTGTTCGAGCGGCCCTGCATGCTGCACCGCTTCCCCAAGGGGGTGGAGGGGCCCAAGGTGCACCAGAAGCGGCTCCCCAACGGGGCGCCGCCGTGGGTCGAGACCGTGCAGCTGCACTTTCCGCGCTTCGACCGCACCGCCGACGAGCTCTGCGTCACCGAGCTCGGCGCCGTGGTCTGGGCGGTGCAGATGTCGACCGTCGAGTTCCATCCCTGGAACAGCCGTCGCGAGGACCCCGAGAGCCCTGACGAGTGGCGCATCGACCTCGACCCCGGACCCCTGTCCGACTACGACCAGGTGCGACGCGTTGCTGCGGTGACCCACGAGGTCCTCGACGAGCTCGGTGCGGTCGGCTTTCCGAAGACCAGCGGCGGCGCGGGGCTGCACGTCTACGTGCGCATCACTCCCGACCACGACCACAAGGGCGTACGGCGTGCCGCGCTCGCGTTTGCCCGCGAGGTCGAGCGCCGGATCCCGGACGACGTCACGACCACGTGGTGGCGCAAGGACCGCGACCCCCACAAGCTGTTCGTCGACTACAACCAGAACGCCCGCGACCACACCATTGCGGCGGCCTACTCCGTGCGGGGCGTGCCCGAGGCGCGGGTCTCGGCACCGGTGCAGTGGGACGAGATCGACGACGCCGAGCCGCAGGACTTCACGATCGTCACGATGCCGGCCCGCTTCGCGGAGATCGGCGACCTGCACGCCGACATCGACGATCCTGCCACGACGTTCGACCTCGCACCCCTCCTCGAGTGGGCCGACCGCGACGAGGCCGCGGGCGCGGAGCCGCCGGCGGAGCCCGATGCGGGGGAGAGCTCGTGAGGGGCGACTGGAACGACCTCAACCGTCGGCTGACCTCGTCGCTGATCGCGCTCGACCTCGACGACTCCCTGATCATCGGAGAGAAGGTCGAGCCGGCCAGGAAGGGCATCTTCGGCCAGGCCAAGGCAGCCCCTGCGAGACCGCGGCGCTACGTGCAGGCGACTGCGGCTCGCGACTTCCTGGTCGGCGAGGTCGTCGGCGCGACCGCCTTCGGGGGCGAGTGGGAGATGTCGCAGGAGACCATCGACACGCTGCTCAGCAAGGGCTGGGAGAAGCCCTGGTCGCAGGACTACCGCACGTTCTCGCGGCAGACGCCGCTGATCTCGGCCAACCGGCTCGCGCTCCAGCTGGTGCGGGCACTGCAGCTGCTCGGCTGCGAGGTCGCCGACCTGGACGTGGAGTTCGTGCGCGGCGAGACCTGATCACATCGGATCGCGGGACGGGAAGTCAGTCGCGGTGGGCGTTCACAAAGAACATGCGGTAGCCCAGGTAGGCCAGGACGACGATGATGACGAGGCCGAGGATGATCTTCATGGCCTCAGCCTGGCGATCCCTCGTGTGAGCGACCACACCCGTGCGGATGACGCCGTCGTGGACGGCATCGCGACGCGTCGCCGATAGCATCCGGAGCATGCCGTCGCCCCACATGCAGATCACCCCCAGCATCCTCAACGCCGACTTCGCCGCTCTCGGCGCCGAGATCGCCCGGATCCCGAGCGCTGACTGGGTGCACGTCGACGTCATGGACAACCACTTCGTGCCCAACCTGACGTTCGGTCCGACGATGGTCGAGGCGCTCGCGCGCAGCACGTCGATCCCGCTGGACGCGCACCTGATGATCGAGGACGCCGACGTCCACGCCCCGGCGTACGTCGAGGCCGGCTGCGGCTCGGTGACCTTCCACGTCGAGGCCACCAAGGCGCCGGTGCGGCTGGCCCGGGAGATCCGCGCCAAGGGTGCACGCGCGTCGATGGCCCTCAAGCCGGCCACACCGATCGAGCCCTACGAGGACATGCTGTCCGAGCTCGACATGGTGCTGCTGATGACCGTGGAGCCCGGGTTCGGTGGCCAGAAGTTCCTCGACCTGGTGCTGCCCAAGATCCGTCGCGCCCGCGCGATGATGGACAAGCACGGCGTCGAGACCGGGCTCCAGGTCGACGGGGGAGTCTCTTTGGAGACCATCGAGCGCTGCGCCGAGGCCGGGGCCGACGTCTTCGTGGCCGGCAGCGCGGTCTACACCGCCGAGGACCCCGACAAGATGATCACGGCCCTGCGTGAGTCGGCGGCATCGACGGGCGGCCGGTCGGAACCGACCGCCTGAACGATCGTCCTCAGACGGGCTCGTCCGTCGACTCCAGGGCGATCGGGCTCTTCTCGCCCACGAACCTCTTCTGCACCAGGGTCGCTATCCACGTCAGCACCATGTTGACGCTGATGTAGAGCATCGCCACGACGAACACGACCTGCAGCTGGTTGCCGTACTCGATGTAGACCAGTCGCGAGACAGTGGACAGACCGACGGCGGCGATCGCGTAGCCGAGACTGGTGTCCTTCAGCGCCACGACGCACTGGCTGATGATGGACGGAAGCATGATCTTCACTGCCTGGGGGAGCATGATGATCAGCATCACCTGCGACTTGCGCATACCCAGGGCGTAAGCGGCCTCCGCCTGACCCGCTGGCACCGCGTTGACGCCGGCGCGGAAGACCTCGGCGAGCACGGCGCCGTTGTAGAGCGTCAGAGCCGCGACCACGCTCCAGTAGGCGCCGGGGTCACCGTTGGTCACCCCGCCGAACTGGTAGAAGATGAAGACCATCAGCAGCAGGACCGGCACGGCGCGGAAGAACTCGACCACGGCCCAGCAGGGCCACCGGACCCAGGCGTGCTCGGACATCTTGCCGATGCCGAAGGCGAGCCCGAAGATGACGGCGAGAACGATGGCGCTGAACGCCATCTTCAGAGTGTTGAGCAGCCCGTCGACGAGGATGACCTCGATGATGTTGGGTGTGAGGACTGGCTCCCACAGCGCGTAGGCGAACTGCCCGGACTCGTTCAGCTTCCAGGCGATGAAGGCCAGGACCGCCAGCAGACCCACGTAGGCGGCCACGGTGTAGACCCGGTGCCGGGCGACGGTCTTGGGACCCGGGGCGTCGAAGAGAACAGAAGCGGCCATCAGGCGATCCTCCAGCGTCGCTCGAGTCGGTGGGCGGCGAAGGAGAGCACCTCGACGAGCACGACGAAGATCAGTGCGAAGACGAGGAAGATCTCAGTGCGGGACGAGGCGAAGTCATTGGTCAGCCCACGCATGCGTGCGAAGGCTTCGAAGACGCCGAGTGCTCCGGCCACGGTGGTGTTCTTGAGGAGCGCGATCTGTACGCTCGCCATGGGCGGCAGCGAGTGGCGCATGGCCTGCGGCAGGATCACCTGGGTCATGACACCGCCGAACGGCAGCCCGATCGCTCGGGCGGCCTCGGCCTGTCCGAGCGGCACGGCATTGATGCCTGAGCGCAGCGCTTCGCACACGAACGACGTCGTGTAGACGGTGAGCCCGACCACGCAGGCGGCGTAGAGGTTGTTCAGTCTCAGGTCGCCGATGGTGATGTCGACGAATCCGAAGGTGAGGCCGATCTTGGGCCCGGCGAAGCGGAAGAAGATGATGACGATCAGCAGCGGGGTGTTGCGGATCAGCGTGACGTAGAGGAGCGCGGCCTTGCGCAGCACGGCGATCGGCCCCACTCGCATGGCAGCGAGGATTGATCCGAAGATCAGCGACAGCACGCCGGCCACCACGAAGAGGCTCAGGGTGTAGCCGAACGCCAGGGCAACGTTGCCGGCGTTGTCGAGCACTACGTCCATGGGGTGATCCTTCAGATTGTGGTGCCGGGGCGGGATGCGTCCTGGAGGACGCACCCCGCCCCGATCAGTTCAGCGACACCTGGGGATCAGGCGCTCGGGCACTCGTCGAGGGCCGGGGGCTCCGGCGTCTCGACGTCGTCGCCGCCGAGGGTGGCCTCGAAGGCCTCGGCCCAGGAGCCGTCCTCGTAGGCGTCCTCGAGGACGCCGTTGATCCACTCGCACATCTCCGGGTGGTCCTGGCTGTAGCCGACGCCGATGCGCTCCTCGGAGAACTCGTCACCGACGACCTTCAGCTCGCCCTCGTTCTGCGCAGCAAGACCGAGCAGGATGGACCCGTCCGTGGTCATCGCCTCTACGGTGCCGTTCAGGACGTCCTCGGCGCACTGCGAGTACGTGTCGGCCGGGGCGCCGACGGCGCCGGCCTCCTCGGCGTTCTTCAGCGAGGTCGAGCCGGTGACCGAGCAGACGGTCTCACCGACGAGGTCGTCGATCGACTCCACGTCGCTGTCGCTCGCCACCAGGATCTGCTGGCCGGTGATGAAGTAGGGCCCGGTCTGACCGACGACCTGCCGACGGTCCTCGGTGATGGAGTACGACGCGAGCACGAGGTCGACACGTCCGGCCTCGAGGTAGGGCTCGCGGTTGTCGGAGATGGTCTCCTCCCAGGTGACCGCGTCGGTGTCGGACGGGTTGATGCCGAGGTCGGCGATCAACAGCTTGGCGATCTCGACGTCGAAGCCGGTCGGGATGTCGTCGGTCGCGCTCTTGAAGCCGAGTCCGGGCTGGTCGTACTTCACACCCACGGTGATCTCGCCTGCCTCGGCGAGCTCGGCCATGCGCGAGCCCTCCTCGAACTTGCCCTCCTCGACCTCCTCGGCCTGGACGTCGACGCCGCCACCGTCCGAGCCCGAGTCGCCGCACGCGGCGAGCCCGCCCGAGAGCGCCACGAGCAGCCCGGTGGCTGCCGCAGTCCTGAGTTTCATGGTGCGCATTGCTGTCTCCTCCTACTTGGGGGTGTTACTCCGAGTGGTGCGGTGAAGGTCGAAGGCCGTACTGATGGCGGCTCAGTGCTTGAGGATCTTGCCGAGGAAGTCCTTGGCCCGATCGGTCTGCGGGTTGGTGAAGAACACCCCCGAGGAGTTCTTCAC
>NZ_JAXMNS010000165.1:0-7668 GCF_034670285.1 Nocardioides sp.
CTTCTCGACGTCCGCACGGGTCACGTCGAGGTGCGTCACCAGCCGGACGGTGGTGGGTCCGACGGTGGCGACCCGCACGCCCTGCTCGGCCGCGCGGGCGACGTACGACGCCGCGTCGGCGGCGCTGGGCCGCTCGATGACCACGATGTTGGTGTCGACGTCGTCAGGGTCGACGCCGCAGGCCTCGGCCAGCAGCCGGGCGTGGACGTGGTCGTCGGACAGTCGTTCGACGTGGTGGTCGAGGGCGTGCAGCCCGGCCGCGGCGAGCAGACCGGTCTGGCGCATCCCGCCGCCCATCCGCTTGCGCCACACGCGGGCCTCGGTCACGACGTCCTGGCTACCGACCAGCACCGAGCCGACCGGCGCGCCGAGTCCCTTGGAGAGACAGACCGAGATCACGTCGGCGCAGGCGCCGTACTCGACCAGCGGGGTGCCGGTGGCGACGTGGGCGTTCCAGAGCCGGGCGCCATCGAGGTGCACGGCGGCGCCGACGCCCTCGGCGTACTCCTTGAGGTCGAGCAGGTCGGCCAGCGGCAGGATCGTGCCACCGGCGAAGTTGTGGGTGTTCTCGACCGAGATCGCGGCGGTGCGCACGAAGAACGGACCCATGTCGGGGGCGTGCAGCGAGCGGATCGTGGGCAGGTCGACCTGGCCGCGCGGGTGGATCCAGGTGCGCATCGTGACGCCGCTGTAGGCGCCGTGGGCGCCGAGCTCGGCGCGGGCGATGTGGGCCCGCGACTCGCACAGCACCTCCTCGCCCGGCGCGACCAGCGCCCGGACGGCGAGCACGTTCGACATCGACCCGGTCGGCATGAACAGCGCGGCCTCATGGCCGAGCAGCGCCGCCACCCGCTCCTCGAGCGCGAGGGTCGTCGGGTCCTCGGTATACACGTCGTCGCCCACCTCGGCGGCGGCCATCGCGGCCCGCATCGCCTCGGTCGGCTTCGTGAGCGTGTCGGAGCGGAGATCGATCATCGGGTCTGTCCTCTGGTTGTCTGTCGGCTCGCCGTTGTTTCGAGACGCGTCGCTCGGGACCTCGTTCCTCGGTCCGGCGCCGAGCGCTCCTCAACCCACCTCTTGCGCCGTCGGTCCGCGCAGGCTCAGACGCGGGCTCGGAGCATCTCGGCCACGAGGAAGGCGAGCTCGAGCGACTGGACCCGGTTGAGGCGCGGGTCGCAGACCGACTCGTAACGGTTGCCGAGGTCGATCTCGAGCAGCTCCTCGCCACCACCGACACACTCGGTGACGTCGTCGCCGGTGAGCTCGACGTGCACGCCGCCGGGCCAGGTGCCGAGCTCGTGGTGCACGTCGAAGAAGCCCTGGACCTCCTCGATGACGTCGTCGAAGCGGCGGGTCTTGTAGCCCGAGCTCGCCTCGAAGGTGTTGCCGTGCATCGGGTCGCACACCCACGCCACCTGGAGTCCGGCAGCGGTGACCTTCTCGACCAGCGGCGGGAGTCCGTCACGGATCTTGCCCGCACCGAAGCGGGTGATGAAGGTCAGCTTGCCGGCCTCGTTGTCAGGGTTGAGGCGCCCGGCCAGCGCGATCGCGTCGTCGGCGGTCGTGGTGGGCCCGAGCTTGACGCCGATGGGGTTGCGCAGGTGGCTGAGCAGCTCGACGTGGGCGCCGGTGAGCTGGCGGGTGCGCTCGCCGATCCACACGAAGTGGCCCGACAGGTCGTAGTGCTGCTGGGTGCGCGAGTCGAGGCGGCTCATCGCGTGCTCGTACTCGAGCACCAGCGCCTCGTGGGAGATGTGGAAGTCGACGTGGTGGAACTCGTCGGGGTCGGCCCCGATCGCCTCCATGAATGCCATCGCGCGGTCGATCTCGTGCGCCATCGCCTCGTAGCGCTGGCCGGCCGCGGACTCGGCGACGAAGTCGGTGTTCCAGGTGTGGACCTGGCGCAGGTCGGCGTAGCCACCGGCGATGAAGGCGCGGATCATGCTCAACGTGGCGGCCGAGGTGCGGTGCACCTCGAGCAGCCGGGCCGGGTCGGGCACCCGCGACTCGGGGGTGAAGTCGAAGCCGTTGACGGCGTCCCCGCGGTAGGCCGGCAGCGTGACGCCCGCGCGGGTCTCGAGGTCGGACGACCGCGGCTTGGCGTACTGCCCGGCCAGGCGACCGAGCTTGACCACCGGCACCGAGGCGGCATACGTGAGCACGACCGCCATCTGGAGCAGCACTCGCAGCTTGTTGCGCGTGTTGTCGGCCGTGACACCGGCGAACGTCTCGGCGCAGTCACCGCCCTGGAGCAGGAAGGCCTCGCCGCGGGCGACCGCGGCGAGCTTGGTCGTCAGCTCGTCGCACTCCGCGGCGAACACCAGCGGCCGCGCGTCGCGCAGCGACGCCACGGTGCGATCGACCGCCGCCCGGTCGGGGTAGGTGGGCTGCTGAGCAGGCTGGAGCGCGTGCAGTGAGGCCAGATCGGGGAAGGACACACCGACAGCCTATGCGCGCGGCCGTTCGCGGGCTGATTCGGCCGCTGTCGTGTCAGCTCTTGATCTGGTCGACGTCGCGGAAGCCTGTCTTCTTGGCCCGGATCCCGCGGTTGACCAGCCACGTGAGCACCCAGAGGACGACGCCGATCACCAGCAGGCCCGCGCCGATCCGGTACTGGATGTAATCGGCCGAGTTCCGCGCCCACGGACCGACCAGCGCAGCCGACAGCACCGCACCCAGGACCGGGATCGCTGTCGGCGCGCGGAACCCGCGGCCGGTGTCGTCGCTGCGCAGCACCAGGCACGCGACGTTGACCACGGCGAAGACGCAGAGCAGCAGCAGTCCGGTGGTGCCCGAGAGGGCCGACACGATGTCGGAGTCGGACTGCGTGCGCACGTAGACGATCAACCCCATGGCGAGCACGGTCGTGAAAGCAATGGCGGTCCACGGCGAACGGCGTCCGGGCAGCACCTTGCCCAGGACCGAGGGCAGCACCTCCTGGCGCGCCATCCCGTAGACGAGTCGACTCGCCATGAGCATGTTGATCAGCGCGGTGTTGCCCACCGCGAACACGGTGAGGAACGGGAAGATGTCGTCGATCGGCAGTCCCGGGGCTCCGATCTTGACGACGTCGAGCAGGATCCCGGCCTCCGGGTTCGTGGGGTCCGTCAGGTCGCCCTCGGGGACCACCATGATCACCGCCACCGCGACCAGCATGTAGAGCAATGCACAGATGCCCAGCGCGGTGAACATCACTCGCGGGAAGATCCGCTCGGGATCCTTGGTCTCCTCGACCATGTTGACGGAGTCCTCGAAGCCGACCATCGCGAAGAAGGCGATCGTCGTGGCCACGGTGACGCCGAGGTAGAGGCTCTTGTCCTGCGGGGTTTCGAAGGCCACGAGACGTGAGGGATCGCCGTCTCCCGATCCGATCGCCCAGAGGCCGATCAGGATCACGATGCTCAGGGCGAGGAGCGAGATCGAGGTGAGGACGACGTTGAACTTCACGCTCTCCCCCACGCCGCGCAGGTTGATGGCGGCCAGCAGCGCCATGAAGACCAACGCCGCGAGGAGCGAGGCGGTGTCGCCCGTGGGGACGCCGCCGACGGTCTCGTCGAGGCCGATCAGGAAGTTCGACGCCAGCAGGCTCGAGGAGGTCGAGGCGCTGGTGATCCCCGAGCAGGCGACGGTGAAGGCCACCAGGAACGTCACGAAGTGGATGCCGAACGCCTTGTGCACGTACAGCGCCGCGCCGGCCGCCTCGGGGTACTTCGTCACGAGCTCGAGGTAGGAGAAGGCCGTCATCGTCGCGATCGCGAAGGCGAGCAGGAAGGGCAGCCAGGCGAGCCCGCCGACCTCGCCGGCGACCTTCCCGGTGACGGCGAAGATCCCGGCCCCGATGATGTCGCCGACGATGAAGAGCAGCAACAGCTTGGGGCCGAGCACGCGCTTGAGGCCGGGCGCGTCCTGATCCGTGGGGTCGCTGCTGGGGGTGTTGACCGGGTCAGTGGTCATCCGAGATCTCCTCGTGCCTGGGGTGTGGCCCTACCTCACACCCCCGGGGCCCGCCGGCGAAGCATCCGATCGGGCGAGTCTCGCGGCTCAGCCGAAGAAGACCTGAGCCTCGGCGTACTCCTCGTCGCTGACGACCTTGAGCGTGCCGGTGCCCTCGATGAGCGGCACCCGCACGATGGCGGTGCCGCGCAGCGCCATCATCGTGCCGAAGTCGCCGTCGGCGACCGCGTCGATCGCCTGGAGCCCGAAACGGGTCGCCAGCCAGCGGTCGAAGGCGGTCGGGGTGCCCCCGCGCTGGATGTGGCCGAGCACGACCGCCCGCGCCTCCTTGCCCGTACGGCGCTCGATCTCGCCGGCGAGCCGGTCACCGATGCCGCCGAGTCGCACGTGGCCGAAGGCGTCCTTCTCCCCCGACACCAGCGTCATGTCGCCGCCGTCGATGGGCGTGGCGCCCTCGGAGACGACGATGATCGGGGCGTACTCGGACTCGAAGCGGGTCTCGACGTGGGCACACACGGCCTCGATGTCGAAGGGCTGCTCGGGGATCAGCACGGCGCTGGCTCCTCCGGCGATCCCGGAGTGCAGCGCGATCCAGCCGGCGTGACGGCCCATCACCTCCACGACCAGGACCCGGTGGTGCGACTCGGCCGTCGTGTGGAGCCGGTCGATCGCCTCGGTCGCGATGTTGACGGCCGTGTCGAAGCCGAAGGTGAAGTCGGTGCCCGAGAGGTCGTTGTCGATCGTCTTCGGCACGCCCACCACGTGCACGCCGAGGTCGGCGAGCTTGGTGGCCACGCCGAGGGTGTCCTCGCCCCCGATGGCGATCAGCGCCTCGACGCCGTCGGCGGCGAGGTTGGCCTGGATCTGCTCGACCCCGCCCTCGATGGCGAACGGGTTGGTGCGTGAGGAGCCGAGGATGGTGCCGCCACGAGGCAGGATCCCGCGACACTCCTCGATGCCCAGCGGCCGGTGGAGGCCCTCGAGCGGCCCCTTCCACCCGTCGCGGTAGCCGACGAGCTCGAAGCCGTGGCGGGTCACGCCCTTGCGGACGACGGCGCGGATGACCGCGTTGAGTCCCGGGCAGTCGCCACCACCGGTGAGCACGCCAACACGCATGAGGATCCTCCTGAGCTCGGCCAACGCTGATGCGTGCCACCTAACCACGTCCGCCGCGCAGTAACATCCGGTTCGCGCTCGCAGATGCAGGCGTCTGCCCGCCGACCAGAGGACCCGCCGACATGAGCAGCTACCCGCCGTCCCCGCCCGAGGGCGGCCCCTACGGCTCTCCCGAGCAGCCCTACCCGTACGGCGCGCCGTCGCACGGCACAGGACCCCAGGGAACCTCGGGCAAGGCGACGACCAGTCTCGTGCTCGGCATCCTGTCGCTGCTCTGCTTCGGTCTGCTGTCGGGGATCCCCGCCATGATCATCGGCCGCAGCGCCACCAAGGAGATCGACGCCTCCCACGGCAGCATCGGCGGCCGGGGGCTGGCCACCGCCGGGTTCGTCACCGGTCTCATCGGCACCGTCTTCAGCACGCTGGGCATCATCGCCATGGTCCTGGCGCTCGGCCTGGGCAGCGCGGGGACGGTGACGTTCCAGGAGGCCTGCACCGACACGACCGGCAGTGGCTTCAACGACTGCTGAGCGACTCGCTGCCTATGCTCACGCCATGACGTTCTCGATCGTGGCCCGTTCCGACGACGGCGAGTCCTGGGGGGTGGCGGTGGCCTCGAAGTTCCTGGCGGTCGGTGCCGTCGTGCCGGCCGCAGTGGCCCAGGTGGGCGCGCTCGCGACCCAGGCCGACGCCAACGTCGCCTACAAGGGCCTCGCGCTCTCCCACCTCGACGAGGGCGCCACCGCCTCCGTGGCGCTCCAGCGACTGCTCGAGGAGGACGAGGGCCGCGACCACCGCCAGGTCGGGCTCGTCGACCTCGACGGCGGCGCCGCCTCCCACACCGGCCAGGCGTGCATCGACTGGGCCGGCGGAGCCACCGGTTCGGGCTACGCCATCCAGGGCAACTGCCTGGCCGGGGCAGAGGTCGTGGCTGCCATGGAGACCGCCTGGACGAACGGCGTCGACCTGGCCTTCTCCCACCGGCTGCTCGCCGCCCTCGCCGCGGGTGATGCCGCCGGCGGCGACAAGCGCGGCCGGCAGTCGGCCGCGCTCCTCGTCGTACGCGACGGAGCCGGGTACGGCGGGGGTGACGACATCGCCGCCGACCTGCGGGTCGACGACCACGCGGCACCGGTCGACGAGCTCGGCCGCCTGCTCGACCTCAACGACCTCTACCTCACCGCCTCGGACGACGACGAGAAGGTCGAGATCACCGACACCCTGCGTGCCGAGCTCGAGGACTTCGCGCACGAGCGGGGCCACCCCGACTTCGCCACCTGGGTCGGCACCGAGAACTACGAGATGCGCGTGGCCGACGACCTCTCCTGGATCGACCAGCGGATCCTCGACCTCGTGCGGGCCGCCTCATGAGCATCCTGGCGATCGATGCCGGCACCACCGGGGTCACCGCGATCGTGGTCTCCGCCGACGGCGCGATCGTCGCGCGCGGCTATCAAGAGTTCGCCCAACACTTCCCGCGACCCGGCTGGGTCGAGCACTCCCCCGAGGAGATCTGGCAGGCCACCCTCCAGTCGACCAAGGACGCCCTGAGCCAGATCGACAGCAGCGAGCTGCGCGGCATCGGGATCACCAACCAGCGCGAGACGGTGCTGCTGTGGGACCGCGAGACGCTGGGCTCACCCCGCCGCGCGATCGTGTGGCAGGACCGCCGTACGGCCGACATCTGCGCCCGACTGCGCGAGGAGGGCCACGAGGACCGCGTCCGCGAGCTCACCGGTCTGCGGCTGGATCCCTACTTCTCCGGAACCAAGCTGCGCTGGCTGGCCGAGAACGAACCGCGCACGTGGGCACTGGTCGAGTCGGGGCGCTACGCCGTGGGCACCGTCGACTCCTACCTCATCGCCCGGATGACCCGCGGCCTCGAGCACGTCACCGACGTCTCGAACGCCTGCCGCACCCTGCTGTTCGACCTCGCCGAGGGCGACTGGTCCGACGAGCTCTGCTCGCTGCTCGGCGTGCCTCGCGACGCGCTCCCCGAGCTGGTGCCCAACTGGGGCGAGCTGGCCGTCACCGACCCGAAGTCCTTCCTCGACCTCGAGCTGCCGATCTCCGGGATCGCCGGCGACCAGCAGGCGGCGCTCTTCGGCCAGACCTGCTTCGACGTCGGCGACTCCAAGTGCACCTACGGCACCGGCTCCTTCATCCTCACCAACACCGGGTCGACCCTGGAGCGCTCGGACGCCGGCCTGCTGTCCACCGCCGCCTGGCGCTCGCCGTCCGGTGAGCTCACCTACGCGCTCGAGGGCGCGATCTTCGTGACCGGTGCGGCCGTGCAGTGGCTGCGCGACGGGCTGCAGATCATCGGATCGGCCGAGGAGACCGCAGCGATCGCCGCCACCGTGCCCTCCTCGGACGGCGTGGTGTTCGTGCCCGCGCTCACCGGGCTGGGCGCCCCGCACTGGGACCCGATGGCCCGCGGCACGATCCTGGGCCTGACGCGTGGCACGACGCGCGCGCACATCGTGCGCGCCACGCTCGAGGCGATCGCCTTCGAGGTGCGCGACGTGCTCGAGACGATGACCGAGCTGTCCTCCCTCAGGGTCGACGGCGGCGCGGCTGCCAACGACCTGCTCTGCC
>NZ_JAXMNS010000166.1:0-7668 GCF_034670285.1 Nocardioides sp.
GGTCACCGCGCCGGTCAGTACGTGCAGGTCGGCGTCGACCTGCCCGACTCCGCCAAGCGGATGACGCGCTGCTTCTCGATCTCCTCGGCCGCCTCGCAGCCCGGCGAGGAGATCACCCTCACGATCCGTGCGCACGACGAGGGCCAGGTCTCGAAGCACCTCGTCCACCACGCACAGCCCGGGCAGATGCTGCACCTGAGCCAGGCCGAGGGGGACTTCACCCTCGACGAGAGCCCGGCGACGCCGACCAACAACCACCTCCTCTTCATCACCGGCGGATCCGGGATCACCCCGGCGATGTCGATGATCCGCACGCTCCTGCGCGACGGCTACGACGGCAGGGCCGGTCGCAAGGTGACCTTCTTGCACTACGCGCGCTCGGCCGAGGACCAGATCTTCGCCGCCGAGCTCGCCGAGATCGCTGCCGGTGACAACGACGTGACGGTGCACCTGCGACATGGTGAGCAGGTGTTCTCCGAGTTCGAGCTGCGTCGGCTCGTTCCCGGCTACCGCGCCACCGACACCTGGGCCTGTGGTCCTGCCGGGCTGATGGCGCTCGTCGCCACGGCGTACGACGGCTCCTCGCGGCTGCGGACCGAGTTCTTCAAGGCGCCGCGCGTCGACGCCGGCAGCGCCGAGGGCGACGTGTCGTTCGAGCGCTCGGGCAAGGAGGCCGCCAACACCGGCGCGACCCTGCTCGAGCAGGCCGAGGCGCTCGGCCTGAAGCCGGAGTTCGGCTGTCGGATGGGCATCTGCTTCTCCTGCACCTCGCGCAAGACAGACGGCACGGTGCGCAACGTGCTCACCGGGGCCGAGTCCTCGCTGCCCGACGAGGACATTCAGATCTGCGTCACCACCCCTGTCGGCGACTGCGCCGTCGACCTCTAACCTCCCTGACCCTGCTGAGACCCTGACAAGAAAGGACGACGCCATGAGCATCGCCTACGACAACGAGACTCTCGCCCCCCACGCAGCCCCCCACGCCGACCCCATCGCCGTCCCCGGCATCGACGTCGCGGCGGTCAAGAAGCTGACCGCTGAGCAGCTCGATGCCTTCGGCGCCGAGATGGACGCCATCCGCCAGCGCGTGATCGCCGACCTCGGCCAGGCCGACCGCGACTACATCCACAAGGTCGTCAAGGCCCAGCGCGGCTTCGAGGTCGCCGGCCGCGCGCTCTTCTACCTCCCGCCGGCCTGGCCGCTGGCCGTCGCGGCCCTGAGCGTGTCGAAGATCCTCGACAACATGGAGATCGGCCACAACGTCATGCACGGCCAGTACGACTGGATGGGCGAGCCCGGCCTGAGCTCGCGGATGTTCGACTGGGACAACGTCTGCCCCGGCGAGCAGTGGAAGTACAGCCACAACTACATCCACCACACGTTCACCAACATCCTCGGCAAGGACCGTGACATCGGCTACGGGATCCTGCGGATGGACGAGGACCAGAAGTGGCACCCCTACTACTTGGGCAACCCGGTCTACGCGCTGCTGCTCATGGTGTTCTTCGAGTGGGGCGTCGCGATGCACGACCTCGAGGTGGAGAACATCGTGTCGGGCAAGCGCTCGCTGGAGGAGAACAAGGCGATCTACCCGGGCTTGATGAAGAAGATCCGCAAGCAGGCGCTCAAGGACTACGTGCTGTTCCCCGCACTCACCGGACCGCTCTTCCCGCTCACGTTCGCGGGCAACGCGACCGCCAACCTCATCCGCAACGTCTGGGCCTTCAACATCATCTTCTGCGGGCACTTCCCGGCCGGGGTCGCGACGTTCACCGAGGAGGAGTGCGAGAACGAGTCGCGCGGGCACTGGTACTACCGCCAGATCCTGGGCTCGGCCAACATCACCGGCGGCAAGCTCCTCCACCTGATGTCGGGCAACCTCTCCCACCAGATCGAGCACCACCTGTTCCCGGATCTGCCTGCCCGTCGCTACCCGGAGATCGCCCGGGAGGTCCAGGAGATCTGCGAGCGCTACGGCATCGCCTACAACACCGGTCCGCTCCACAAGCAGCTCGCCAGCGTTGCGAAGAAGATCTGCCGGATGGCACTTCCGCCCAAGCGCACGGCAGACTAGGCCTCATGAACTCCACGCCTGACGCGAAGGGCCCCGACGAGCTGTCCCGGGCCGAGATCGGCAAGGACGCCATCCAGTCGACGGCCGAGGCGGCCGCCACCGCGGTCGGCGAGGTCACCACGATCATCACCGGAGCGGTGAAGGACGTCGCCACCGCCATCGGGGGCTTCGCGACCGAGATCTTCGAGATCCGTGAGGCGACCCGCAAGGCACAGGCCGAGCACGACGCCGGCGTCAGCGACGACTAGTCAGGCGCGTCCCGCTCAGCTGCCGAACGACAGCCGGAAGTCGCTCAACCGGGCCGATCCGAGCTGGGTGGCGCCGCGCAGGTAGCCCAGGGGGCCGTCGGCGGCGAAGTCCCAGCGGCCGCGAGCGAGCAGCGCCTTGGCCGAGCCCTTCATGATCGCGCCCTTCACGCCGCCGCCCTCGGGCAGCTCGGGCTGGAAGGTGTCCTGCTTGAACGGCGCGCGGGGGGCGAGGCGGGCGACGTCGGTGAACGACGCGCTCGCGACCGGCGTCTGACCGAGCGAGGCGCTCCAGTCGGTGCTCGTCAGTGGACCGCGGTGGGCGGTCTCGAGGTCGAAGTCGCACAGGCTCTTCGGGATGGCCCACAGCTCGCGACCGCCGGCCACCGACGCAGGGGAGTCGACCCAGATGTCGGTGATCGTGATCTTGCGGCCGTGCCCCTCGGCTTTGCGCATCAGCCGCGCGACGAGCAGCTCGGAGTAGGTCAGCGGGCTGCCCTCGGTGTAGCTGACGAACGCGGCCCCGTAGATCCCGGCCGGCCGCAGGGCGTCGACGTCCTCGGTGAGCCGGAAGACGCTCAGCCACATCGATCCCCGCATCGCCCACGGCTCCGGCGGATAGTCGACCTTCTCATACGGCAGTCCTCCGGGAATCGTCATGCCGCGCATCGTAGTGAACGCCGAGTCGGCGCGAGTACGCGCCGACTCGCGGAGAGACTGGGTCGGGCTAGGGTCTGCAGCGTGATCGTGGTGAACCGCTTCCGGGTGCCGGAGGCCGAGGGTGAGTCCTTCCGTGCCGACCTCCAGCGGGCGCACGACGCTCTGGCCGAGTGCCCCGGGTTCCTCACCGGCACGATGGGTCGCAACGTCGACGACCCCGAGCTCTGGGTGCTCACGACCACCTGGGAGCACGTGGGCGCCTACCGCCGCTCGCTGTCGTCGTACGACGTCAAGCTGCACGCCGTTCCCACGCTCGGGCGCGCGCTGGACGAGCCGAGTGCCTACGAGATCGCCGACCCCGGCACCGATCTCAACACCCGCGCCGCGAGGTCGTTAGGCTGACGCCTCGCCTTCACGTGCAACGTCCCGGCAGCCAGTCGGACGCAGCGTGGATCTGATCAGCACAGGAGCTCCACCGTGGCCAAGCCGCCTCCCACCACCGTCGATCATGTCGTCAACCTGGCCAAGCGCCGAGGCTTCGTCTTCCCGTGCGGCGAGATCTACGGCGGCACGCGCTCGGCCTGGGACTACGGCCCGCTGGGTGTCGAGCTGAAGGACAACATCAAGCGCCAGTGGTGGAAGTCCATGGTGCAGATGCGCGACGACATGGTCGGCCTCGACTCCAGCGTCATCCTGCCCACCAAGACCTGGGAGGCCAGCGGTCACGTCGACACGTTCTCCGACCCGCTGACCGAGTGCCAGTCGTGCCACAAGCGCTTCCGTGCCGACCACCTCCAGGAGGCGGCCGCCGAGAAGCAGAGCAAGGCCGACGAGGAGATCGACCCCGACGCGATCGACCTCTCGACTCTCGCGTGCCCCAACTGCGGCACTCGTGGCGCCTGGACCGAGCCGCGCCAGTTCTCCGGGCTCCTCAAGACCTACCTCGGCGTCGTCGAGGACGAGTCGGGCCTGCACTACCTGCGCCCCGAGACCGCGCAGGGCATCTTCCTCAACTTCAGCAACGTCGTGACGTCCTCGCGCATGAAGCCGCCCTTCGGCATCGCCCAGATCGGCAAGAGCTTCCGCAACGAGATCACTCCCGGCAACTTCATCTTCCGCACCCGCGAGTTCGAGCAGATGGAGATGGAGTTCTTCGTCAAGCCGGGCGAGGACGAGGAGTGGCACCAGTACTGGATCGACGCGCGCACCCAGTGGTACGTCGACCTCGGCATCAACCCCGACAACCTGCGCCACTACGAGCACGCCCAGGAAAAGCTGAGCCACTACTCCAAGCGCACCGTCGACATCGAGTACCGCTTCGGCTTCGCCGGCTCCGAGTGGGGCGAGCTCGAGGGGGTCGCGAACCGCACCGACTTCGACCTCTCCACCCACGCCAAGCACTCCGGCAAGGACCTGAGCTACTTCGACCAGGCCAACAACGAGCGCTACACGCCCTACGTCATCGAGCCGGCCGCGGGTCTCTCGCGCAGCCTGATGACGTTCCTCGTCGACGTCTACTTCGAGGACGAGGCCCCCAACACCAAGGGCGGCGTCGACAAGCGCACCGTCCTGCGCCTCGACAAGCGCCTCGCGCCGGTCAAGGTCGCGGTGCTGCCGCTGAGCCGCAACGCCGACCTGTCGCCGAAGGCCAAGGCGCTGGCCGCCGAGCTGCGCGGCAACTGGAACATCGACTTCGACGACGCCGGCGCGATCGGCAAGCGCTACCGCCGACAGGACGAGATCGGCACGCCGTACTGCGTCACCGTCGACTTCGAGACCCTCGACGACAACGCCGTCACCGTCCGCGAGCGCGACACGATGCAGCAGGAGCGCGTCAGCCTCGACGGGATCTCGACGTACTTCGCCGAGCGGTTGCTGGGGTGCTGACGTGCGCACCCGTCGCGGAGGTCTGAGCCGTACGGCGGCAGCAGTCGCCGCGCTGACGATGGTGGCCGGGCTGGCCGCCGGGTGCTCGGGTGGGGACGACGACGCGTCGTCCGGCACGCCCGAGGAGAGCCCGACGGCAGCGAGCCCGACGCCGTCCGAGGAGCCGGAGGTCGAGGGCTACCTCCCGGTCCCCGACGGGGTCGACCTCACCGAGCCCGGCACACGACTGAAGTTGAAGGACTCGGCCGTCGCGGCCTGGCAGCCACGCCAGGACGTGGTGGGTGTCGTCGAGGTGGCCGTGACGCGCATCGACGAGACGACCGTCCAGGCCTCCCTGGCCGGGTTCGACCTCGACGCCGAGGAGCAGCGCTCCACGCCGTACTTCGTGAAGGTCAAGGTCACCAACGTCGGTGACACCGACCTCGGCGCCCGTCAGCTGCCCATCTACTTCCTCGACACCAGGGGAGTGCTGGTCGCACCGACCGGGGTCGCGCGCGACTTCAAGGCGTGCCCGGGAGGGGTGCTGCCCGGCACCTTTGCGCCCGGCGAGCAGGCCATGAGCTGCCTGATCTTCCTGGTGCCCGAGGGACAGGAGCTCCAGGCGATCACCTTCCGTCCCCCGGACGGCGTCGTGCCGGTCTCGTGGAGGGGAGCGGTCACCACGCCGAAGAGTGGCGCGGCGAAGGCCGGCCGTGCCAAGCAGTCCGCCACGTCGCAGTGACGAAGCGATTTGGGTCGGTGGCGGCTCTCCTCGGACAATGAAGGCATGACCACCACCGCCGAGGCACTGCAGCTGGGGCCCCTGCGCGTCGAGACGCCGGTGGTGCTCGCCCCGATGGCGGGCATCACCAACGCGGCCTACCGGCGGCTCTGCGCCGAGCAGGGTGCCGGCCTCTACGTCTGCGAGATGATCACCTCGCGCGGACTCGTCGAGCGCGACACCACGACGCTCAACATGCTCGTCTTCGACGAGCTCGAGACCACCCGCTCGGTCCAGCTCTACGGCACCGACCCGGTCTACGTCGGCAAGGCCGCCGAGATCTTGTGCGCGGAGTTCGGGGTCGCCCACATCGACCTCAACTTCGGCTGCCCGGTGCCGAAGGTGACACGCAAGGGCGGGGGAGGGGCGCTGCCTTGGAAGCGCAACCTGCTCGGTCAGATCCTCGAGCACGCCGTGGCCGCCGCGACGCCGTACGACGTCCCGGTGACGATCAAGACCCGCAAGGGTCTCGATGACGACCACCTCACCTACCTCGATGCCGGCCGCATCGCCGAGGAGTCGGGCTGCGCGGCGATCGCGTTGCACGGCCGCACCGTGGCGCAGGCCTACTCCGGCCAGGCCGACTGGGAGGCCATCGGCGCACTGGTCGACCACGTCGGCATCCCGGTGCTCGGCAACGGCGACATCTGGGAGGCCTCTGACGCCTTGCGGATGGTCGAGCAGACCGGCGCGGCCGGGGTTGTCGTCGGACGTGGGTGCCTCGGGCGCCCCTGGTTGTTCCGCGACCTCGCCGCCGCCTTCGCAGGTGAGGAGGTCGCAACCCTGCCGGCCCTCGGCGAGGTGACCGCGATGATGCGCCGCCACGCCGAGCTGTTGAGCGAGCACATGGGGGAGGAGCGTGGCTGCAAGGAGTTCCGCAAGCACGTCACCTGGTACCTCAAGGGCTTCGCCGCCGGCGGCACGTTGCGCCGCTCGCTGGGTCTGGTCGACTCGCTCGCTGCCCTCGACGAGCTGCTCGCCGAGCTCGACCCCACCGAGCCGTTCCCGGTGCGTGAGCTGGGCACGCCGCGCGGGCGTCAGGGGGCTCCCCGCGCGCGGGTGGTCCTGCCCGAGGGCTGGCTGAACGACACCGACGGCACCGCCGCGGTGATGCGCGAGGATGCGGCGGAGACCACGGGAGGGTGACCCGAAACACCCACGGAAATGGGCTCAGGATTCCCGGGCCTTAGTGCGCTTGTGCTTCACTCGAAAGTGTTGCCGGTCGCCGTTGCGATCGGCTTCGGCACATCAGCACCACGTGCCACATCTGCACCCCCCGTCCTGTCAGCAACAGCAAAGGATCAGCGCTGTGGCGAATCTCAGCCACAAGCGGGACACCAATGCCCGCCTGTTTTCCCGCGTCCCGACCGCGTCCGCGATCGCTGGACCCCTCGCCATCCTGGCCACCGCCTCCGCGGTCGGCATCGGGGTGGCCACCACCGGCGCCGGAGTCACCTCCGCCGCGTCCCTGAGCTCTGCCGTCCCCACGGCGGTGTCCGGCCCCGTGGCCGGTGACACCAGCCCGGTCGCGCGCGACCTGGTCATCGGCGACGTCGACCGTCGACTCATCTCCCGCAGCGGCGCTCGCGCCGACGCGCAGGAGCTCGCGCTGCCGAAGAAGAAGAAGCTCACCAAGGTCGAGAAGATGCTGCGCCCCAAGAAGGTGCGCAAGGCCATCCGCACGGCCGACACCGAGCAGTTCGCGACCGCCCCGCTCAACCTCTGGTCAGAGCCGGGCAAGAAGGCCGACAAGGTCGGGTTGCTCGACGAGGGCAAGAAGCTGCTCGTCACGGGTCGCTCCCACAACGGGCGCGACGAGATCGTCCGCGGCAAGGTGACTCGCTGGGTCACCGCCGGCTACCTCAGTGACGACAAGCCGGTCGAGGAGACGACGGAAGCCACCGCGAGCCCGGCTGCTGGCGCCACCTGCACCAACGGCACCAGCGTCCCCTCGGGCGTGAGCGCCAACGTCGTCAAGGTCCACGCGGCTGTCTGCGCGGCATTCCCGGGAATCTCGACCTACGGGACCTTCCGCAGCGACG
>NZ_JAXMNS010000167.1:0-7586 GCF_034670285.1 Nocardioides sp.
CGCTCGACGACGTCCTCGCGCTCCAACGCGCCACTGATGCCGTCTTCGTCGACCCGGCCGTCAAGCGCTACATCGTCGACCTCGTGGGCGCCACCCGCGACGCGAGGTCGTCGCTCGGCGACCGACTCGGTGAATACGTCGAGGTCGGCGCCAGTCCGCGCGCGACCATCGCCTTCTTCAACGTCGCCCGCGCCCTTGCCGTGCTCGACGGCCGCTCCTACGCCACCCCCGACGACGTCCGCGAGCTCGCCCACAGCGTGTTGCGGCACCGGATCCACCTGAGCTTCGAGGCGCTGGCCGACCGGGTGCCGGTGGAGACAGTCATCGACGCCGTGTTGAGCGCCGTCCCCGCTCCCTGACGATGGCGCTGCTCCCGCAGGTCAAGGCGCGCCTGTCGCTGCACACGCACCGCGAGGCGCTCGGTCTCCTCGACGGCGTGCACGCGACCGTTCGCGCGGGGCGCAGCATGGACTTCAACGACCTGCGCGACTACGTGCGCGGCGACGACGTCAAGGACATCGACTGGAAGGCGTCGGCTCGCACCCGTTCGCTGCTCGTCAAACGATACGAGGCCACGCGCCAGCACACCGTGCTCCTCGCGGTCTCGACCGGGCGCAGCATGGCCGCCCACCTGGAGAGCGGCGTCATCAAGCGTGAGGTCGCCGTCTTCGCCGCCGGTGTCATCGGGCTGGCAGCGGTGCGTCACGGCGACCGCGTCGGTCTGGCGTGTGGCTCGGGCACCGAGCAGCACTACCTGCCGCCGGCCTCCGGCGACCTGCACCTGGAGCGCTGTCTCCAGCAGGTCGACGAGACGACGACCTCGAGCGCCGGGCCGGCCGACCTCGGCAACCTGCTGGGTCACGTGGCCCGGTCCTACCGTCGCCGCGCCATGGTCGTCGTCGTGTGCGACGACCTCGAGATCGACGATGCCGCTCTGAGCGCGCTGCGACGACTCGTCGTGCAGCACGAGGTGATCATGCTGTTCATCGCCGACCTGGACCCCACCCGGCTCGGGTCCGACGCCACGGTCATGGACGTCGACCGCGGCACAGCCCTGCCCGACTGGGTGCTGCGCGACGCCGCGCTGGCCGACGCGTACGACGAGGCCCTCGCCCTGGCCCGACTTTCACTGGCCGAGCGGCTCGCCACCCTCGGCATCGTGCACGCGACGGTGCACGACGAGGCAAGCACCCTGACCACGATCCACCGCCTCCTCGAGAGCCACCGTCGTGGCGGCCGCCGCTGACCTCCTCGGCCCGGCCGACTATTCCGACACGTGGGCGGTGCTGGCCATCGCCGGCGTGGTGGTCGTGGTGGCCTACTACGTCGCGGTGCTGTGGTGGACGCGCACTCCCACACAACACACGCGCCCCCGTCCGGCGCCGAGTCGAGGGGCGCGGCGTCGTCACCTCCGCGAGCTCGGCGCCGTCGAGCGTCGGGTCCGGGCCGGACAGATCTCGGCGCGCCAGGGGCACCAGGAGATCAGCGCCACGGTCCGGGGCTTCGCCGAGACGATGGGCGGGGTGCCAGCCTCGACGATGACGCTGAGCGCGCTGCGCCGTACGGCACCGAGCACGCTGACCGATCTCGTCGAGTCGCTCTACGAGCCTGCCTTCGCCGGCGACGAGACCGAGGCAGCCGAGCGTTTCGACCCGACCCTGGACCGGGCACGTCAGGTGGTGACGTCGTGGAGCTGAAGTGGCCCTGGCTGCTGGTGACGATCGCGGCGGCGACGCTCGTCCTGCTGGCGTGGTGGAGCCGTAGGCCGCGACAGACGGTCGGCGCCGACGCTCTCGTCATGGCGCACGTCTCGCTGCTGCGCGGGCTGCCCCGCTACCGGCAGCTGAGACGTCGGCGGACTGCGCTCCTGGCCTGGCTGGTGATCGGCGCGTTGGTCACCATCGCCGGCGCCACCCTGCTCTCCGCCCGGCCCCAGCAGACGCGGATCGAGGCGACCGCGAAGAGCCGCGACGTGATGCTCTGCCTCGACGCGTCGGGCTCGATGGACCGCTTCAACCGTCGCGTCGTGGAGCAGGTGCAGCTGCTGCTCGACGAGCTCGTCAATGCCCGGGTCGGGCTGACCGTGTTCAGCGGCACCGCGGTGACCCTCGTGCCGCTGACCCAGGACCTGGCCTACGTCAAGGAAGAGCTGGTCAACGCCGAGAAAGCCTTCCTCCGCGGTGGCTTCATCTACGTCGCCGGCGTCGAGCTCGAGCGCGATCGACGCGCCTCACTCGTGGGCGACGGGGTCGCCTCCTGCTCACAACGCTTCGACCGGCCCGACGAGGACCGCTCCCGATCGATCATCGTGACCTCCGACAACGACCCGCTCGGCGCGCCGGTCTACTCGGTCGGCGAGGGTGCCGCCTACGCCGCGGAACGCGACGTCGTCGTGCACGCCATCGCCTCTCCTGCGACGAAGGACGACGGTGCTGCGCAGGAGTTCCGTGACGCCGTCGAAGCCACCGGTGGCATCTACGCCACCCTCGACGACGACGGCTCTGCCGACGAGCTCCTTGCGCAGATCCAGCGTCGCGACGAGTCTCGCGCTGAGGGACCGCCACGCACGATCGAGAGCGAGTCGACGTACGTCGGCGCTGCGGTGACCGTGGTCGGCGTGGGCGTGCTCGGCCTCGGCTGGCTCCTGCAGGGCATCGCCCGACGACCGCGCAGGACGAAGCGATGAAGGGGCTTGCCGTGCTGCGTCGCGTGGGCATCGCGGTGCTGCTCGCGCTGATCGTCATTCGACCCGACTTCGGAACGACCGCGGTGGAGACGACCAGCGCGCGTCAGGTCGCGATCGTCCTGGTCGTCGACCGCACGAAATCGATGGATGCCCTCGACGTCGACGAGGGCCCGCGCTTCGACCGGCTGCGCACCGACCTGATCGAGCTGGTGCGTTCCCTGCCTGAGGCGAGCTTTGCGCTGATCAGCTTTGCCACCGAAGCCACGGTCGAGCTGCCGCTCACCAGCGACCTGGCGATCGTCGAGCAGCGGCTGGCCGCACTCGACCTCGAGTCGCCGCTGCGAGCCGACGGCTCCCGCCTCGACCGACCGCTGGAGAAGGTCGTCGGGCTGATGCAGCAGACCATCGCCCAGACACCGGACGGGCTCGTGAGGATCGTGCTCGCCGGCGACGGCGAGAACACCGAGAGCGGCTCCCAGGCGTCGTACGCCCCGGTCCGTCGGCTGATCTCGGACGGCGTGGTGCTCGGCTACGGGACCGAGGACGGCGGGCGGATGACGATCGCCGGCGGGACCGACCTGTCACAGGGCTACATCCCCGTCGGCGGCTCGGACCGACCCGCAATCTCGCGCTTCGACCCGCGCAACCTGCGCACGGTGGCCGACGAGCTCGGCGTCCCGTTCGTGCACCGCGACCGGGCGGGCGGCATCGACGCCGTCGCGACCCGGATCGGCGAGGACACGGTGGAGGGCAGCGCGCTGTCCGGCCGTGAGCTCACCTGGCTGTTTGCGATGTTGTTGCTGATCCTGGCGTTGATCGAGCTGCGCGCGTCGTGGCGAGGACTGCTCAGCACGGCGCGCGATCGGGTGCGGTCATGAGGCGCGATCGTCGCAGGCTGCGGTCGCGTCTGCTGATCCTGGGCGTCCTGCCCGCCCTGGTGGTGACCGGCTTCGCGACGAAGACGGCTCATCTCCTGCACCACTCGCACGAGGGCGCCTCCGCGTTGCAGGCCGAGAATCCGGAGGCGGCTCGGCGCGCGTACTCCTCCACCGGCTTGATCAACATGCTCGAGCCGTGGATCGCTTCCTACAACGAGGGGATCGCCGCCTACTTCCTGTCCCCCGCCGCTGACGGCGCCTCGGCCGTCGAGCTGTTCGAGGTCGCGCTCGAGCTCGCCCCGCCCGAGGAGCGGTGCCGCGTACGCCACAACCTCGCGCTCGCGATCGAGGCCGAGGGAGACGCCGAGGCGACGGCTGACCTCACCGACGCACGCGAGCAGTGGTTCGCGGCGCGCACGACCCTGCGCGCCTGTCTCCCCGACGCCTCGAGCTCGGGCCCCCGCGAGACCGAGGCGCTTGCCGTCATGACGGCGGACGAGGAGAAAGCGATCGCCGAGATCGATCGTGGCCTGGCCGAGAAGCTCATCGAGCAGGCGCAGCCCCTCCCGCGCGACCCGGACAAACCGATCAAGGGGCAGGACGCCGACTTCGACAACCTCTCGCGGCGCGAGCAGGAAGAGCTGCTCGGACTGCGCAACGAGGAGGCCCGGCAAACTCGGGAGGAGCAACGCAAACGAAGTGGGCAGGACACCGACTTCTCGCAACCGATTGACCCCGAGTCGACCGGCCAGCCGGAGCAGAACCCCGACTACAACTGGTGAGAGATTCTCCCTACGACGTGCCGCCTGCGCCGGGCCCTAGGGTTGCCACGTGACTACCACTCGCTCGCTTGCAGGATTCACCGGTCGGGGATACGACAAGGGTCGGTCGGTGGTGTGGCAAGCGCTCTGGATGCTCGCGTCAAGCGCCTTCATCTCGCAGTGGTGGTGCCCGCCCAAGCTCCGAGTTCGCCTGCTGAGGGTCTTCGGCGCCGAGATCGGCTCCGGGGTCGTGATCAAGCACCGGGTTCGCATCCACTGGCCCTGGAAACTGACGATCGGCAACGACTCATGGATCGGCGAGAACGCCTACATCCTCAACCTCGAGCCCGTGACCATCGGGCACGACGTCTGCGTGTCCCAGGAGGCGATGCTCTGCACCGGGAGTCATGACCACCGCTCCCCCACGTTCGAGTTCGACAACGCTCCGATCCGGATCGAGGACGGCGCCTGGATCGCAACCCGGGCCACGGTGCTGCGCGGGTGCACGGTCGGTCGCGGCGCGATCGTCGGCGCAAGCGCGCTCGTGACCGAGAATGTTGCGCCGGACTCGATCGTGCTGGCGCCCCGCGCCGTCACCCTGGAGCGCTGAGCTCGGGCGGGGGTCAGCCCCCGGCGAAGGGCGGCAAGAACTCCAAGGTGTCGCCTGCCGCAACGAGCACGTCGTCCGGGTCCTCGGTCGAAACCGGACGGTCTCCGAGCAGCACCGAGCAGGCATCGAGCACCGCCAGGAGTCGGCTCTCAGGGTGTTCCTCCCCCAGCCGACGCAGCACCTCCGAGAGCGTGATCGGCGCGTCGATGGCGAGCGTCTCGGCGTCCATCCCCGCCGCGGAGCGCGCCGACGCCCAGTAACGGATCGAGATCGTGCCCATCTCATTCCTCACATTCACTCCCTGTGTCCCTGGCGTTTCGATTATTCTTCACCCAGATCAACTGGCCGAAGCCCACTGACGTGTTTCGGTCTCACCCATCGCGGAGGAGACCACCCATGAGCACGCTCCTGTTGTTGACCAGCGCCCTTCAGCCCTCTGTGGAGGTTCTTCCCGGGCTGTCCTTGCTGGGCCACCAGGTCAAGATCTTGCCCGCCGAAGGAAGCGCGCTGCTCGAGGCCCCCGATTCCGACCTCCTGCTGGTCGACGGTCGCCAGGAGCTCGCCGGCGCCCGCGACCTGTGCCGCCTGATCCGCACCACCGGCACCGACGTCCCCGTCCTGCTCATCGTGACCGAGGGCGGGCTGTCCGTCGTCAGCCACGACTGGGGCATGGACGACGTCGTCCTCCACACCTGCGGACCCGCCGAGCTCGAGGCCCGCATCAAGCTCGCGATCAGCCGCCTCTCCGCGGCCCGCGACGCCGCCGACCCCGACGCCCACGTCATCCGCTCCGGCGAGGTTGTCGTCGACGAGGCCACCTACACCGCGAAGATCCACGGACGTCCGCTCGACCTGACGTTCAAGGAGTTCGAGCTGTTGAAGTACCTCGCCCAGCACCCTGGGCGCGTCTTCAGCCGCCAGCAGCTGCTCCAGGAGGTCTGGGGCTATGACTACTTCGGTGGCACGCGCACCGTCGACGTCCACGTGCGGCGCCTGCGCGCCAAGCTCGGTGTCGAGAACGAGACGCTCATCGGCACCGTGCGCAACGTCGGCTATCGGTTCGTGCTGCCGACGAAGGAGAAGGACTCCGCGATGGCGGACTCCGCGCGCGTGAGCGAGCGGTCCTCGCAGGACGCCTGAGGTTGTAGGTCGGCTTCAGGGGTTTCGAGGCTCGCTGCGCTCGCACCTCAACCACCGTGGGTCGGGGCTTCGTCGACGCTCGCTTCGCTCGCTGCTCAGCCTCCCGGCCTGCTCAGCCTCCCGGCCTGCTCAGCCTCCCGGCCTGCTTAGCCTCCGGTGTCGGCCGTCAGCGGTGCACCGGTCTATGTGGGCACGCCACGCCGTACTTCACCTTGCACCTCAACCGTCGCCACGATCGCCTCCCCCAAGACATGCACCCATCATCACCCCACGAGGGTGCCGTCACCAGATTTCTTGTATGACGTTTGTGAGTCAGTCACGAGTCAGGGTTCGCGGAGGGCTAGCCACCCGCAGCCGAGCATGCCCACCACCCAGGCCAGCAGCACCGGCAGGTCGCCGGCGTGAACGCCGTGCCCGGACGTGAGCACCAGGATCACCGGTCCGGCTCCCTGGCGGGTGTCGAAGATCAGGCTGCTGACGACATAGGTCAGGCAGGTCGCGATCACCGCCACCACCGTCAGGCGCTGCCAGACCGGGCCCACGGCGGTCAGAGTCGGGGCCGGAAGTGGAGCCCGACCTCGGGGTCGACCACGATCTCCTGAGCGGCGTCGATGCCGTCGGTGAGCAGGGCTGCGTCGGTGGGGATGTTGCGCTTGATCACGGCCAGGGCGATCGGACCGAGCTCGTGGTGGCGCGCCGAGGTGCCGACGTAGCCGACGACCTTCTCGCCCAGGACGACGTCCGCGCCGATCTCGGGCAGCCGGTTCTCGGAGCCGTCGAGGTGCAGCAGGGTCAGGCGACGTGGCGGACGGCCCAGGGTGTGCACACGGGCGACCGTCTCCTGGCCGCGGTAGCACCCCTTGTCGAGGTGCACCGCCGGCCCGATCCAGCCCATCTCGTTGGGGATCGACCGGTGGTCGGTGTCGAGTCCGAAGCGCGGCTCGCCGCGAGCGATGCGGAGCGCCTCGAAGGCCCACGTGCCGGCAGCAGGGCCGGCCGCGGCGGCGTAGGCCTCGAGCTGGTCGCGCGGGACCAGCCGGTAGCCGGTCGCGGGACGCCAGGTGAGGGCGTGCTCTGCGGTCTCGTCGGTGATCTCGACGCGGGTCATGAACTTCATCCGCTCGAGGTACTCGATGAGCGCGGCGGCCGTGCCCGGCTCGGTCCAGGCGGTGAAGGACTCGCCGTCGTCGACGCCGCGGAACTCGTGCTCGACGTGGCCCTGCGGGCTCAGGATGAGTCCCTGGGTCTCGACGTTCGGGGCGAGGTCGAGGAAGTACTGGGTGGTCAGCGCGTGCAGCCAGGTCAGCCGGTCGGGGCCGGTGATGCGCAAGACGTCGTGGTGCGACAGGTCGACGAATCCTTCGCCGGCCTCGAGGGAGCGCTGCTCCACGTTGAAGGAGCCGTAGTGGGCAGCGACGGGCGCATCGATCCCGTTGCCGGCGACGGCGTCTGGCAGCGACAGCAGCGGGCTGGGTGTCGTACTCGTCATGGTGCGCATCCTCCTTGGCAGG
>NZ_JAXMNS010000168.1:0-7585 GCF_034670285.1 Nocardioides sp.
CCTCCGCCCCCGACGTCGAAGAGGTCCCTGACCCCCTCGAGGCCCAGCTGCCGATCATCCTCGACGTGCTGGAGGCGTTCGGCATCCGGGTGATCGGCGCCGACGGCTACGAGGCCGACGACGTCATCGGGACCCTGGCGACCGGTGCCGGCCAGCCGGTCGACGCGGTGACGGGCGACCGTGACCTGTTCCAGCTCGTCGACGACGAGGCCGACGTCCGGATCCTCTACATCGGCAAGGGCGTCGGGCGCCACGAGCGGGTCACCGAGGGGTGGATCGTCGACAAGTACGCCGTGACGCCTGCGCAGTACGCCGACTTCGCAGCCATGCGGGGCGACGCCTCCGACGGACTCCCGGGCGTGGCCGGCGTGGGCGAGAAGACCGCGGCCACGCTCCTGCAACGCTTCGGCGACCTGGACGGCATCATCGCCGCGGCCTCCGATCCCGATTCGGAGATGGCGCCGGGCCCGCGCAACAAGATCAAGACCTCGCTCGACTACCTCGCCGTGGCGCCCACGGTCTGCGAGGTGGCCCGCGACATCGACCTCGACCGCTCCGACCTCACGCTCCCCCGGGTCCCCGCCGACCCCGACCGCGTCCTCGCCCTCGCCGAGCAGTGGGGCCTCGAGTCCCCCGCCGAGCGCCTCGTCAAGGTGCTCTCCTCGCGCTGAAGTTGTTGTCGTTTGGTCCCAAACGGCGAGTTTGCGGGCCGGATCGTTGTCGTTTGGGACCAAACGACAACAATTGCGACCGCGCTAAGCGCCTACTCAGCGAGCCCCGAGTAGGCCACGACCCCGCGCCGCATCGCCCGTACGGCGTCGCGCGCGGTGGCGCGCAGCGGCGTGTCGCCCGCAGCATCAGCGACCTGTCCGGCGAGGTCGAGCAGCTGCTTCATCCGCCGCACGAAGTCCCCGGCCGACATGTCGGAGTCACCGATCAGGTCGTCGAGGTCGTCGCCCTCGGCCCACCGGTAGGCGATCCACGACATCCCCACGTCGGGAGATCGCAGGAAGTCGAGGTGGTGCTCGCGCTCGAGGCTGTCGAGGTCGGCCCAGAGGCGTTGGGTCTGGTCGAGGGCCTGCTTGACCCCGTTGCCCGGCACCCGCGGCGCCCGGACGTCGTCGGCCCGCCGGGCCTCGTAGACGAGCGCGGAGAGCGCGGACGCGAGCCCCGCGGGTGACAGGTCGTCCCAGAGACCGTGCCGCAGCGCCTCGGCCGCCAGCAGGTCGACGTCGGAGTAGAGCCGCATCAGTCGCTTGCCGCGCTCGGTGACCTCGTCACCGTCGAGGTACTCCAGCGACGTCAGCACGTCGCACACCCGGTCGAACTGGCGCGCCACGGTGTTGGTGCGCTGCTCGATGCGCCGACGCAGGGTCGCTGCGTCCCGGTCGAGCTTGAAGTAGCGCTCGCTCCAGCGCGCGTGGTCCTCGCGGTCGGTGCACCCGTGGCACGGGTGGGCCCGCTGCTGCTCACGCAGCGCCGCGATCTCCTCCTCGGCCTGGCTCGACAGCCCCACGGTCCCACCGGCGCTGCGGGTCGGGGGCGGCGTGAGGCTGTGGGTGCGGTCGCGCAGGGCGGAGGCGAGGTCCCGGCGCATCTGCGGGTTGCGCCCGTTGAAGCTCTTGGGCACCTTGAGTCGCGTGATCGCCGTGACCGGCGTCGGAAAGTCCATCATCGCCAGGCGGCGCGCCTGACGTTCGGCGGTGACGACGTACGGGCGGGGTCCCCCGTCGTCGGGCTCCGACCAGCCGGGGTCGATCACGACGGCATACCCGGAGAACTTGCCGGCCGGCACCATGATCACGTCGCCCGGCTTGAGCGCCTTCAGCGACGCGGCCGCCTCGTCACGACGATCGGTGCGCCGCGCACGACTCGCGGACTTCTCGACCTCGCTGATGCGGCGGCGGATCCCGGCGTACTCCATGAAGTCACCGAGGTGGCACTGCGCCGCCTCGGCGTAGCCCGCGAGCGCGTCGTCGCTCTTGGTCAGCTGTCGGGCGAGCCCGACGACGGCCTTGTCGGCCTGGAACTGGGCGAAGGACTGCTCGAGCAGCTCGCGCGAGCGGGAGCGGCCGAACTGGTGCACGAGGTTGACGGCCATGTTGTACGACGGCCTGAACGACGACCGCAGCGGATAGGTGCGCGTCGAGGCGAGACCGGCGAGCTCGCGCGGGTTCATCCCCGGCTGCCAGAGCACCACTCCGTGACCTTCGACGTCGAGCCCGCGTCGTCCGGCACGGCCGGTGAGCTGGGTGTACTCCCCCGGCGTGATGTCGGCGTGCGTCTCGCCGTTCCACTTCGACAGCTTCTCGATCACGACCGTGCGGGCGGGCATGTTGATGCCGAGCGCCAGGGTCTCGGTCGCGAAGACCACCTTGCAGAGCCCACGCAGGTAGAGCTCCTCGACGACCTGCTTGAACGCCGGCAGCATGCCGGCGTGGTGGGCGGCGAGTCCGCGGGTCAGCGCGTCGAGGAAGTCGTGGTATCCGAGCACGTGCAGGTCGTCGGGCGGCAGGTCGCGGCACGCCGACTCCACGAATCCGCGGATCTCGTCACGCTCCTGGGCCGTGGTCAGACGGATCCCGGCGTTGAGGCACTGCGTCACCGCGGCGTCGCACGCGGCGCGGCTGGAGATGAACACGATCGCCGGCAGCAGCTTCTCGTGGTCGAGCCGCTCGATCACGTCGGCGCGGCCCGGGATCCAGACCCGTCGACCGTTGCCGACCTGCTTCCCGCCGGGACCGCCACCACGCTGGGCCCCGCGCTGGTTGCCCTTCTGGCTCCCCCGCTGGCCCTTGGGCGCTCGACGGTCCCTGATCCTCGTCGCCGCCCAGTCATCCCGCGCGATCTTCATCAGCTCGTCGTTGACGGGTGCGCCCTCCTTGACGAAGCCCGCGGCCGCGTCGACGTCGGAGGAGGCGAAGAGGTCGAGCAGACGTCGTCCGACCATCACGTGCTGGTAGAGCGGCACCGGACGCCGCTCCTCGACGATCGTGGTGGTCTCACCGCGCACCGTCTCGAGCCACTCGCCGAACTCCTCGGCGTTCGACACCGTCGCCGAGAGCGACACGAGGGTCACCGACTCCGGCAGGTGGATGATCACTTCCTCCCAGACCGCGCCGCGTGCACGGTCGGCGAGGTAGTGCACCTCATCCATCACCACGAAGCCGAGCCCGAGCAGCGTGCGCGAGCCTGCGTAGAGCATGTTGCGCAGCACCTCGGTGGTCATCACCACGATCGGCGCCTCGCCGTTGACCGAGTTGTCGCCGGTCAGCAGCCCGACCTGGTCGGCGCCGTAGCGGTCGACGAGGTCGGCGTACTTCTGGTTCGACAGCGCCTTGATCGGTGTGGTGTAGAACGCCTTGCGCCCGGTCTCGAGGGCCAGGTGGATGGCGTACTCACCGACGATCGTCTTGCCCGAGCCGGTGGGCGCGGCCACGAGCACGCCGCGGCCGTCCTCGATGTCCTTGCAGGCGCGCACCTGGAAGTCGTCCAGGGTGAAGTCGTAGAGGCTCGCGAAGCCGGCGAAGACCGGGTGAGCCTGACGAGCGCGGGACGCGGCGTACCGCTCGGCCGGACTGGCCACGTCGGGGTCGAGTGAGTCGTTGCGGCCAGACATGTCACGAGCCTAGTGGGGCCCGGGTGGCCACTCGGGTGAGGCTCAGCCGCCGAGTCGCAGGTGGACGGCGAAGGACGACGGCGCCGCGCCGAGCGCCTTCGCGAGGCGACCGACCGCGTCCATCGCCAGGTCGGCGCTGAACGACGTCCCCGGGACCAGCAGCGTGAGGCGCTCGTCGTACGACATCAGGTGCACCTGGCCGTGACGCCACGCCTGGTGCACCAGCAGCCGCACCGCCTCCGAGGCGACCGGGGCCGGATAGGCCTGGTCGACGGCGAGCAGGTCGCAGTCGACGTCCCTGTCGTCGCTCGCGTGCAGCACGCCACGCACGAGATGTCCGCCGGCCAGGGCATCGATGCTGCTCCAGGTGACGGGGCCGGAGCCCAGCACCTCGGGCAGGTCGAACGGGTCGACGGCGACGGGTGTCATCACGGGGGTGCTCACAGGGGCGAGGCCACGTCGGGGTCGAGGTCGGCGAAGCGGCGCTTGGCACGACGGCGGTCGTTGAAGCGACAGATGACCTCGGAGATCCCGAAGAGCAGCACCATCGGCACCGCCATGAGCGTCATCGTGAACGGGTCGGCGGACGGCGTGGCCACGGCGGCGAAGATGAAGACGCCGATCACGATCCACGGGCGGTAGGCCCCGAGCGCCTTGCCCGACACGATCCCGGCGAGGTTGAGCAGGATGACGAAGAGCGGGATCTCGAAGGCGATGCCGAAGACCAGCAGCGTGCGGCTGAAGAAGCTGAGGTAGTCGTCGAAGTCGACGAGGTTGGTGAGGCCCTCGGGGTTGAACCCGATGAGGATCTCCAGGCCCTTCGGCAGCGTGACGTAGCCGAGGAACACGCCCGCCAGGAACAGCGGGCCCGCGATGGCGGCGAAGAGCCGGCTCCACTTGCGCTCACGGGCGTGCAGCCCGGGCATGATGAAGGCCCAGATCTGGTAGAGCCACAACGGGCTGGTGAGCACGATCGAGGCGAAGGCCGTGAGCTTGAAGTAGATGAGGAGACCCGCCCCGGGACCGTTGCTGGTCAGCAGGTTGGAGTCCTCGGGCAGGCTCAGCTGCGCGGTGGTGATCGGCCCGTAGACGAGGTCGTAAACCTCCTGGAAGAAGACCAGCGACAGCACCGCCCCGGCGACGATGATCAGCGCGACCTTCAGGACGCGCGCGCGCAGCTCACGCAGGTGGTCGGACAGGGCCATCCGGCCGTCGGCCCCGACAGGGTGCACGGGACGGCCCGAGAACACGTTGGCAACGCCGGAGATCGACATGGCTTAGGTCGTCGTGTGGTTGAGCGGCGTGGGCCCGCTCAGGTGTTGTTCTTGTCGACCGGGGTCTCCGGGGTCACCGGGGACTCCTCGGTCATGGACGTCGGCAGCTCCTTGTCGTCGTCCTTGTCGTCGTCGTCGCGCAGGCCCTTGGTCTCGGCCTTGAAGATGCGCAGCGCCTGGCCGGTCCCGCGCGCCAGCTCGGGGAGCTTGGCGGCTCCGAAGACGAGAATGACGATGGCCAGAATGATCAACCATTCCGCACCGCCTGGCATTGCGATCAGCGGGTTCAACATGAGGCCCTCATCCGTTGGTGTCGTCTGTGCATGTCATGGAAGACGTACGTCTCGATCTTACGCGCTGGTGGTGGCGTAGAGCGCGAGTGCGTCCTGAGCGGCGGCCGTGAAGTCCGCGGTGAAGTCTGCGGGGGCGACCACAGAGGCATTCGGAGCCAACCGTAGAAGCAGTTTGGTCAGCCAGCGATGATCTGCGACGAGAAGGTCGACCTCGACGTGCTCGCCGCTGGGGCGGACCGCCTCCACCGGGTAGTACTCGATGATCCACTGCGCGTGCGGAGCCAGCCGCAGGGTCACCAGGGTGGTCGTGTCGTCGCTGCCTGCGAAGATCCCGTCGCTGAGGTCGCGCGGGGCCGTGGGCTCGGTTTTCACCGGGGTGTCGAGCACGGTTGCCGACGAGATCCGGTCGAGGCGGAACAGGCGCGGTGCCTCGGCGGAGTGGCACCAGGCGTCGAGATAGGCAAAACCGTGGTGCTGGGTGACCCCGCGGGGGTCCACGACGCGGTGCGACTGCTCGTCGCGGGTGGGCACGTAGTACTCGAGCTCGACCTGCACCTGCCGCGTCGTGGCGTCGCGCAGGCGCCCCGACAGGGCCGCCAGCTCGGCGTCGCGGCCCGGCTCGTCCAGGGCTGCGTCCAGGGGCACCTCGGCGGGGCCGTCGGCGGCGGCGCTCTCGAGCTTGACGAGCACCCGGTCGACGATCTCGACGGTCGCGGGCTCCGAGCCCGCACGCAGGGCGCGCAGCGCCACGATCATCGCCGAGGCCTCGGTGGGCGTCAGGCGCATCGGCCGCTCGAGGTAGTCGGCGTTGCTGACCCGGATGACGCCGTCGCGCTGCACCTCACCGGCCTCGCTCTCGAGGGCGTCGAGGTCGACGTCGATCAGGTCGTTGGGGTAGCCGCCGGGCATCCCGCACATGAAGAGCACCTTGAGGTCCTTGAGGACCTGCTCGGGCGAGACCCCGAGTGCCTCGGCGGCATCGACGAGGCGGACGCCGCCGTGGGCGTGCAGGTAGGGCACCAGGGTCAGCAGACGAGCGACCTGGTCCTTGGCTCCGCTGGGCGTGCTCATGCCAGGGCTCCTCTGAGTCGCGCGACGACGGCGTCGCGCAGCGTGGCGGGCTCCTCGACGTACACGTGGTCGCCGTAGCCGAGCACCTCGTCCTCGAGACCGACGTTGCTGCGGGTCAGGACCAGTCGGTCCCACGCCGTCCGGCTGTCGGGCCCTGACACGTCGGACTCGACGGAGTCGGCCATCGCCCGCAGCGGCAGTCCGGAGCCGGCTCGCACCAGGACGACGGCTCGTTCGGTGCTGGGGGCGGGGGCCAGGCGTCGGGTGGTGGCGGAGATGTCGAGGCCGGCCGGGATCTCGTAGGCGCCGGGCTTCCCGGTCAGCCTGGCCTCGCCCTGCACCCGGGAGAGCCGGAAGACGCGCTCGGCACCCCGGTCGGTGTCGAAGCCGAGGACGTACCAGCGACCGGCGTAGCGCGTGACTCCCCACGGCTGCACGTGTCGGGTGGCCGGCGTGGTGCCACCCGAGCGCCAGTAGTCGAACTCGACCGCGCTGCGCTCGGTCAGGGCCTGCAGGAACGCGTCGAAGGCAGGCTCGTCGGCAACGAGCCGCGGCTGGGCGATGTCGAGGGCGCTCAGGTCGACGTCGACCCCGGCCGCGGTGAGCTTGCGGACGGCGTCGGTGGTCGCCCGGGCGAGTCGCTGGTGCTCCCAGACCCGGGTGGCCAGACCGACGATCGCGGCCTCGTCGGGTGCCAGGTCGATCTCGGGCAGCGCGAAGCGGTCAGGGCGGATCCGGTAGCCCGGCTCGTCGTCGAAGTAGGCATCCATGTGGCCCACCTCGACCGGGACGCCGAGGCTGCGCAGCTCTTCCTTGTCGCGCTCAAACATCTTCTCGAACGCCTCGGTGGAGGCGTCGGGGTAGAGGATGCTGCGGATCTTGTCCTTGGCGACGAAGTGGCGCTGGACCAGGAGCATGATGAGCAGCTTCATCAGCCGCTCGGTCTTCGCCGCAGTGCTCATGGTCGTGCTCGCCGTCAGCCGGCGGCCAGGACGTCGATCAGGAAGTAGAGCGTCGAGCCGCCCGGGATGTCCTCACCCGAGCCCTGCTTGCCATAGCCGAGGTTCGGCGGGATCTCGAGCATCACGCGTGAGCCGACGTTCAGACCGACCAGGGCGTCGTCCCAGCCCTGGATGACGGCGCCGCGCCCCAGCGCGGTGGTGACGGTCTCGCGGCCGTAGGAGGCGTCGAAGGGCTTCTCGGCGTCGTAGGTCTGCTCGACCGAGACGTCCTCACCGAGGCCGGTGAAGGAGTAGGCCGGGTAGATGAAGGCGTGGTCCTGGGCGTACGGCGCCAGCACCGAGCCCTCGGGGGTGTCGACGGCCACG
>NZ_JAXMNS010000169.1:0-7581 GCF_034670285.1 Nocardioides sp.
CGGCCAGAAGCCGAACTGCTGGTCGAAGTGACCGATCAGGTAGGCCCCCAGCAGCAGCAGCGAGCCCTGCATGAAGCTCGTGACCTCGCTGGCCTTGAAGATGATCACGAAGCCGAGGGCGATCAGGGCGTAGACCGCGCCCAGCGAGAGGCCGTTGAGCAGCAGTGACAGGAACTGGGTCATGACGACCTCTCCTCGTTGTGGTCGTCGCCGGCACCGAGATAGGCGCGGATGACCTCGGGGTCGGCCTGGGTCTCCGCAGGGGTGCCGTCGGCGATGAGCCGGCCGAAGTCGAGCACGGTGACACGGTCGGCGATGCTCATCACCATGCCCATGTCGTGCTCGACGAGGACGATGGAGATGCCGAGCTCGTCACGGATCTGCAGGACGGCCTGCGCCATCCGCTCGGTCTCCTCGGCGTTCATGCCGGCAACCGGCTCGTCGAGGAGCAGCAGCCGCGGCTCGGTGCACAGCGCCCGAGCCACCTCGACGCGCTTCTGGTCGCCGTAGGACAGCACCCCGACGGGCACGTCGAGCTTGGAGCCGAGCTCGAGGAACTCCGCGATCTCGCGGACCCGCTCGGCGTGCCGGCGCTGCTCCCGCGTGGCCGTCGGCAGCCGCAGCCCCGAGGCGAGGAAGCCGGCCTTGGTGAGGCCGTGGCGACCGAGCATCAGGTTCTCGGCCACCGACTGGGTGCCGGAGAGTGCGATGTTCTGGAACGCGCGGGCGACCCCGAGGTGGGCGATCTTGTGGGGGCGCATGCCGTTGAGCACCGTCGAGCCGAGGCTCACCGTGCCCGACGAGGCCCGGTAGACACCCGAGAGCACGTTGAACATCGTCGACTTCCCGGCCCCGTTGGGTCCGATCACCGCGTGCACCGTGCCCGGCTCGACCGTGAAGGAGACGTCGGAGAGGGCCTTGATGGCGCCGAACTCGACGGTCACGTGCTCGACCGTCAGGGTCTCGAGGTCCTCGCGGAGATTGGTCACTGCACCCACCTCGTGAGCTTGCGGGTCGATCGCACGGCTGCGGTCTCGCGCTTGGGTGCCTCGTCCGCGCCGTGGCCGAGGTAGAGACGTTGGACGGCGTCGGACTGCGAGAGCTCGGCGGCAGTGCCCGAGAGCGAGACCTTGCCGACGTCGAGCACGAAGGCGTGGTCGGCGACGCCGAGCGCCATCGTGGCGTTCTGCTCGACGAGCAGCACCGAGGTGCCCTGGCGGTTGATCTCGCCGATGACCTCACCGATCTGGCCGATGATGCGCGGGGCGAGACCCAGGGACGGCTCGTCGAGCAGGAGCAGCTGCGGGTGCGCCATCAGTCCTCGACCGATGGCGAGCATCTGCTGCTCACCGCCCGAGAGCAGGCCGGCCCGCTGGGACTTCCGCTCGGCGAGCACCGGGAACATCGTGTAGATGCGCTCGTAGTCGGCTGCCTTGTCGCCGTGCCCGCGCACCCCGAGGCCACCCGCCTTGAGGTTCTCCTCGACGGTCAGCCGCGTGAAGATGCGGCGCCCCTCGGGCACCTGCACCAGTCCGGTCGCGACGCAGTGGGCCGGGTCGACGCCCTTGAGCGACTTGCCGCGGTAGCGGACCTCGCCGCTCTCGGCGCGCCCGCGGTGCAGGCTCAAGGTGCCTGACAGCGCACGCAGGAGCGTCGTCTTGCCGGCGCCGTTGCTCCCGAGCAACGCCACGACGGCGCCCTCGGCAACGCTCAGGCTCACCCCGCGGAGGGCCTGGACCGCTCCGCCGTACGTGACGACGAGGTCACGCACCTCCAGGATGTTCTCGCGTCCGGAGGTCCGGTGGACCTCGTCGTGCTCGGTGCTGCTCATCGGTAGCCCCCTTCGTGGCTCGACCGATCGTAGAGACGCGCGTCACACCCAGACATGGCGGCGACAGCCACAATCCACGGCCGGACTGTGTGGGGGTTCCCCGCACGTCGTACGACGTGCGGACGGCCTCAGCGTGTCGAGACGCGGTGCAGCTGGAGGGCGACCTGCAGCTCGAGCTGTCGAGCGGGCTCCTGCCAGTCCGCACCGATCAGCTTGCCGACCCGGTCGAGACGCTGGGTGACGGTGTTGACGTGCACGTGGAGCGCGTCCTTGGTGCGGGCGAGGTGGCCGCCGGTGTCGAAGTAGACCTGCAGCGTCTTGACGAGGTCGGTGCCGCGTCGCTCGTCGTACTCCAGCAGCGGCCCGAGGCACCCGCTCACGAACCCGTGCACGTCGGAGTGGTCGCCCAGGACCAGACCCACGAACCCGAGCTCGCTCAGCGAGGCTCCCTGCCCGCTGCGCCCCAGCGAGCGCAGCGCCGTGACGCACCGAACGGCCTCGGCGTGTGCCGTGGCGACCGCGCCCACACCACGGACCGGGCCGGCCCCACCCACCGTCACCGGGTGGCCCAACCGACTGCCGAGCTCGTCGGCGAGCGACTGCGCGAAGGTCCCGGGCTCGTGCTCCAGGCCGGGGAGGAGCACGACCAGCCGGCCGTCGAGCACGCTCGCGAGACCTCCGTTGCGCGAGACGACATGGTCGATCGCTCCGGTCGCCCGGGCCCGGTCGGCACCGTCGAGCTCGACGACGAACAGCGCCTGCGGCCCCATCAGGTCGGTGCCCAGTCGGCGGGCTCGGTCGAGCAACGCGTCAGGGTCCTGGCCGGAGTCGCGCAGCAGGTCGTCGAGGAGCTCGCCGCGCACGCGGTTCTCGGCCTCGCGTCCGGTGTGCAGGCTCAACATCACCAGTGCCATCACCAGCGCAGCCCGCTCGAGGATGCGCTGATCGATCTCGTCGAGCTCGCGTGCGGGGCGTACGACGAGCGCGGCGAAGCGTTGCTGCCCGACGTTGACGGCGTTGACGAACCAGTGCTTGTCGCGGACGACGCGACCGGTGGTGATCGAGGCGGCGAGCGCGCGCTCGAGCACCTTCTCGCCCGGAGCCTCCATGGTGTCGACCGCGCACAACGTGCGCCCGTCGTCGTCGAGCAGCAGCAGCGACCCGCCGAGGACGTCGACCAGCGCGTGGGCGATGTCCTCCACCCCGCCTCCGCGCAGCACCGCCTGAGCCATCAGGTCGTGCGCCGCCGAGGCACGCTCGACCGAGAGGGTCCGATCCTGGAGCAGCAGGTTGACGTCGCGCAGCTCGGCGAGCGCCTCGCGGGTCTCGTCCAGCAGCCGCGCCTTGTCGATCGCCGCAGCCGCGTGGGCCGCCAACGACAGCAGCAGCGACACCTCGGAGCGCGCGAAGGGGCGCTCGCTGCGGTTGGCGGCGTACAGCACCCCGATCACGGTCGAGCCCAGCTGCAGCGGGACCCCCAGGATCGCGACCAGGCCCTCCTCGGCCACGGCACCGTCGATCGCCGCGGTGTGCTCGAAGCGCTCGTCGTCGAAGTAGCTGGCGGTGGAGTACGGCAGCGCACTCTGCGCCACCTGGCCACCGAGGCCCTCGCCCAGCGTCAGCCTGACCCGCTGGAACCGCGCCGAGATGCAGCCGTCGGTCACCCGCATGTAGGTGTCGCTCTGACCGTGGTCGTTGAGGGTCAGGTAGGCGACGTCGGTGTGCAGCAGGTGGCGCGCCCGGTGCACGATCGCCTCGAGGAGCGAATCGAGGTCGGAGAGACGCGCGAGGTCGTAAGCCGTGTCGTAGAGCGCGGTCAGCTCTTCCTCGCGGCGTCGCTGGGCCAGCAGCCGCTCGCGCAGCTGGAGCGCCAGCCGCTTGCCGTCCTCGAGCCGGTCGATGACCACCGGGGACTCCCCGCCCGCACGCGCCGTCAGCACCGGCGCCTCGAACTCCACCGCCGGGGCGTCCCGGGCGAGCAGCGAGAAGTAGTCGATCCACATGTCGGCGATTGTCGCCGGTGTCGTCAACCTCTCCACGGTCCGATGGCCCCGCGGGTCAGTGCGCGGTCCAGCCACCGTCCATCACCATCGATGCGCCGGTGATGGACGACGCCGCCGACGAGCACAGGTAGGCCGCCATCTCGGCGACCTCCTCCGGCTCGAGGAGTCGCTTGAGCGCGGACCTCTCGAGGAGCACCTCGCTGATGACCCGGTCCTCGGAGATCCCGCGCACACGGGCCTGGTCAGCGATCTGGTTCTCCACCAGCGGAGTACGGACGTAGCCGGGATTGATGCAGTTGGACGTGACCCCGCGCTCGGCCCCCTCGAGGGCCACCACCTTCGACAGACCCTGCAGCCCGTGCTTGGCCGACACGTAGGCGGCCTTGTGCGGCGAGGCGATCAGTCCGTGCACCGAGCTGATGTTGACCACGCGCCCCCAGCCCTTCTCGTACATGTGGGGCAGCACGTGGGAGATGAGTCGGAAGGGAGCCTCGAGCATCACCTTCAGGATCGTCGCGAAGGACTCGGCCGGGAAGTCCTCCACCGGCCGCACCAGCTGGAAGCCGGCGTTGTTGACCACGATGTCGACGTCACCGCGCAGCCCGTCGAGGAACGTCGCGCCGGCGAGGTCGGCCACCACCGCGACACCGCCGACCTCCTCGGCGACGCGGTTCACGTGCTCGGCATCGACGTCCATCGCCAGCACCTCGGCGCCGGACGCGGCCAGTCGGACCGCGCAGGCGCGGCCGATCCCGCTGGCTGCCCCGGTGACGAGAACACGACGACCCGAGAGGTCGATGGACGACGACAGCGTCGGTGATGTCATGCGCGAGAACGTATCCAGCCAGATCGGTCACGAACACGGGGCAAGACACCACACTCCCCCGGGCCCGAGGTGGCGACTGGCCACACCTGTCGAGCGCGGCGCGAGTCGTCGCCGATCGGCCCGGCCGCACCACACCGGCACCGCATCTTGTGGCTGCGGCCCACATTGACCCCCCGGGTCGGAGGCGAAGAATGCGGACATGCTCCCTCGTAGGCTCACCGCCGCCCTCGGCGCCGCGACCGTGCGCGTCTCCCGGCTCCCGGCCGGCGCCGGCCAGGCCGTCGCCGCGCCGGCGCGGCACTGCTCCGGAGCGGCGCGCATCGCCGTGCCGCGGGCCGTGGAGCAGAAGGTCGCCTGCCTCGACGACCTGACGACGTCCGCCACCGTGGCCAGCGGCCACACCAGCTCCTCGGACTGGTCCGGGCTGCACGCGCCCGGCACCACCAACCCGTCCGGCATCCCCGGCATCCAGGTCGACGGCTACTTCCCCGACACCTCGACCACCAACACCAACAACGGCTGGAACCACGACTCCCAGTTCGTGATCCGCCTCCCCGACGAGTGGAACGGCAAGCTCGTCGTGAGCGGCGCCCCCGGGACCCGCACCCAGTACGCCGGCGACTTCCTGTTCAGCGACTGGGTCCTGGCCAGGGGCTACGCCTACGCGATGACCGACAAGGGCAACAGCGGCACGTCCTTCCAGAACGACGGTGCCACTCCGGCTGATGCGATCAACGAGTGGAACCGTCGAGTGACCCAGCTGACGAAGGTCACCAAGAAGGTCGTGCGACAGACCTACGGTCGAGAGCCCCGCCGTACCTACCTGTTCGGCATCTCCAACGGCGGCTACCTCACCCGCTGGCAGCTCGAGAACCGTCCACGGCTCTACGACGGAGGCATCGACTGGGAGGGCACGTTGTTCCGGGCCCAGGGCCCCAACCTCCTCACCTACCTGCCCACGGCCCTGCGCGACTATCCCGCCTACCTCGCCGGTGACGAGCAGGCCCACCAGCGGATGCTCGACGTCGGCTTCGCGGCGGGATCGGAGTTCACCTGGGAGTACCACTACGGCGTCTACTGGGACCTCACCCAACGGCTCTATCGCGAGGAGTTCGATCCGTCGTACGACGGTGACCTCAATGCCGGCGTCCCGTTCTGCCCCTCGGGCACCCCGACGTGCGATGCCGACTACGACTACTCCCAGCGTCCCGGCGCGCGAGCGGCGATGCGCGAGGTGCAGCTGACCGGCGACGTCCGGCGCCCGATGCTGACCCTGCACGGCACCTTCGACGCGCTGCTGCCGATCGCCACCGACTCCGACGTCTACACCAAGATGATCAAGCGCCGCGGCCACGGCGACCAGCACCGCTACTACCGCATCGCCGCCGGCACCCACGTCGACGGACTGGCCGCGGAGTACGGAGATGCGGTTCGTCCGATCCTGCCGTGCGCCCGCAAGGCCTTCGTCCAGCTCACCCGCTGGGTCGAGCGCGACCGCAAGCCCGCGCGCAGCCGGACCGTCAAGCAGCCGTCGGCGGGGGCGGACGCCGCCAACTCCTGCCGGTTGCGCTAGGCGGAGCGACGCTCAGTCGGACGAGGCGATGTCACTGCCGGGGGTGAGCGCGTCGCAGGAGTTCGCGAAGTCGACCAGGTCGCCGGAGTCCCAGTGCGAGACGTCCTCGTGCGGTCCGGTCGCCGCCAGGTAGGTGGCGTCGACGCCGCGGGCGACGAGCTGGGAGACCAGCGCGCCGCCGTTCTGGTTGATCGGCACCCAGTCGTCCTCGGGCGAGGCGACCACGCGGTAGCGGACGTCGGTGGGCAGCGACTCGATGTTGCGCACCGGATTGCGGTCAGCCGGGACGACACCGCCGTAGGCGGCGGCGATGAACTTGCGACCGGTCGGGACGTTCTCCATGCGGTTGAGGGAGATGGCCGGCTTCACGCCGTACCAGCAGCTCGGCGTCTTCTCGCCGTGGAGCAGGGCGTTGAGCGAGATAGCGCCCCCCATGGAGCCGGAGACCCAGGTCGTGACCGGCAGCCCGACCTGCTCCTCGGCCCACTCGGTGAGGAGGTTCGCGTCGTTGGTGGACGCCTCGTTGCCCCAGGACTGGAAGTGGAAGCTGGAGGAGGCGATCGCGTAGCCGTCGCGGGTCAGCGCGCGCAGGAACGGGCCGTCGATGCGGTCGTTGACGCCACCACCCTGGCCGTGGAACCACATGACCAGGCCCTTGGGTGTGCCGGTCGGGAGCGTGAGGCGGGCTTCCTGGCCGTCGAGGTCGGTGCGCACCACCGAGGCCGCAGTCTCACCCGACGGCGCACCCACGAAGAGCCCCAGCACGCTCGCCAGGATCGCCACCACGGCCACCCGCATGTGACGCCCTCCCCGGTCGTGTAGCAGCACCGGTCGGCCCTGCGCTTCATGTCCCTGGAAAGTGTAGGTGCTGGATCCGACTGACGACGATTTCCTCACGCATCCGCCTCACGACGCCGCCTCAGAGTTCGGACGTCAGTGTTGACATGGAGTGACGTACTTCATACCGTCGCGAGCACCACATATCTGACACGTGTCAGATTTCGAACGGAGCCCGCCATGAGTGCCCAGACGCTGGACCTGCACGAGGTGATCGACGCCTCGGTCGGAGGCAAGGCCTACGGGCTGGCCCGCCTCACCGCGATGGGGCTCGCCGTCCCGCCCGCCTTCGTGATCCGCGACGCGGAGGCCGGCACCTATCCGCTCGACCTCGACGAGCGCCACACCGTCCTGGGCACCCACCCGGTGGCGGTGCGGTCCTCCGCCCAGGGCGAGGACGGCGCCGAGGCGTCCTTCGCCGGGCAGTACGAGACCGTGCTCAACGTCATCGGCAGCGACGGCCTGCGCAACGCCATCGACCTCTGCGTCGCCTCGGGTGCCACCGACCGCG
>NZ_JAXMNS010000170.1:0-7544 GCF_034670285.1 Nocardioides sp.
GGTCGACGACCTGCTCGACGAGGTGGGCGCGGTCGCCGAGCGAGGCGCCGGCCGGCTGCGGCTCTCGGCCCAGCACACCGTCGTGGCGATCGCCGGGGCCACCGGCTCGGGCAAGTCGTCCACCTTCAACGCCCTGACGGGCCTCGAGCTGTCCTCCACCGGCGTGCGGCGACCGACCACGTCGTGGGCGTCGGCGTGCGTGTGGGGGAGCGCCGGCGCCGAGGACCTGCTGCAGTGGCTGGGGATCCCCCCGCGCCACCAGTCGATGCGTGACTCCATGCTCGACGCCGCGCGCGCCGACCGTGCCCTCGAGGGCGTCGTCCTGCTCGACCTGCCCGACCACGACTCGACCGAGGTGGCCCACCACCTCGAGGTCGACCGTCTCGTCGAGCTCGCCGACCTGCTCGTCTGGGTGCTCGACCCCCAGAAGTACGCCGACGCCGCGATCCACGACCGCTACCTCGCGCCGCTGCGCTCGCACGCCGGCGTGATGGTCGTCGTGCTCAACCACATCGACACCGTGCCCGAGGACCGTCGCCAGGCGATGGTCGACGACGTACGACGCCTGCTCGACCTCGATGGTCTCCAGGACGTGCCGATCTACGCCGTCAGCGCGCGCCAGGGCATCGGGATCGACGACCTGCGCGCCCAGATCGCGCAGCGGGTGTCGGCCAAGAAGCTCACGCGCGAGCGCATCGAGGCCGACCTCCGCTCCGCCGCCGGCCGACTCCAAGAGGCGTCGGGCACGGCCAAGGCACGCACCCTGGCCCCGGGCCGGGTCAAGGCCCTCGAGGACGCCCTCGCCGACTCCGCCGGCGTCCCGGTCGTCGTCGACGCCGTCGAGCGCTCCACCCGGCTGCGCGCCGGCCGGGCGACCACCTGGCCGCTCGTGTCCGTCTTCTCCCGGCTGCGCCCCGACCCGCTCAAGAAGCTCGGTCTCGACCTCGGCGACTCCGCGGCGGCACTGCGCGGCACCTCGCGCGCCTCGCTGCCCGCCACGACGCCGGTGCAGCGCGCCCGCGTCGACACCGAGGTGCGGGCGTTGGCCGACGACACGTCCGCCGGACTGGGCGCACCCTGGGTCGACGCCGTACGCCGTGCCTCGACCGCGCGTGTCTCGGAGGTCGGTGACCGACTCGACCGAGCCATGGCCGAGACCGACCTGGGCGCCTCGGGCATCCCCGTCTGGGCCGGCCTCGTGCGGGTCGTGCAGTGGCTGCTCATCATCGCGGCGGTGGGTGGGGCCGTGTGGACAGGCCTGCTCGTGGTCGGTGGGGGACTGGCCGACAACGCTCCGCAGGTCGCGGGCATGCCGCTCCCGCTGCTGCTGCTCGTCGGTGGGGTCGTGCTCGGCATCCTGCTGGCGCTGCTGTGTCGGGGGCTGGTCGCGGGGACGGCGCGACGACGCGCGTCCGCGGCCGACGAGGCGTTGCGCTCGCGGGTGCACGAGGTCTGCACCGAGCTGGTGACCGATCCGGTCGCTGACGAGCTCGCGGCGTACGCCGCCGTCCAGACGGCCCTGCGCGCGACCCTGAAGTAGCCCGCAGCCGTCCACAGCGCGCCGTCGCCAGGTCGTCGTCCACAAGCAGGGCCCGTGCGTCGGCAGGGCCGGTGGATCTCTCGTTGAGTGGTGCTCGTCCAGAGCGGACGTCACGACCACGAGGAGACGACGATGATCAACGACACCATGGTGACCCTCCAGGGCCACGTGGGCGGAGCGGTCCAGCTGCGCCAGGCCGGCGACAGCCAGGTGGCGCACCTGCGGGTGGCCTGCACCCCGCGGCGCCTCAAGCGCGCCACCGGCGAGTGGGTCGACGGGGAGACCCAGTGGTACTCCGTGAGCGCCTGGCGCCACCTCGGCGAGCACTGCGCCCGCTCGCTGAGCTCGGGTGACCCGGTGATCCTGCACGGGCGGCTGCAGACGCGCACCTACGTCAACAAGGATGGCGTCGAGGTCACCGGCCTCGAGGTCGAGGCCCTCCTGATCGGGCACGACCTGAGTCGCGGCGTCAGCTCGTTCCGCAAGCGACCCCCGTCGCCCGAGCAGCACACGGGCGAGGTCAGCGCTGCGTGAGACGCCGAGCCGCCCCGCCCGTGCACCCCCGGGGCGCGCGGGCGGGTGACGGTAACTAGGCTCGGCCCCATGGCGGAATATGTCTTCACCCTGCGCAATGTCCGCAAGGCCCACGGCGACAAGGTCGTGCTCGACAACGTGACGTTGTCGTTCCTGCGCGGCGCCAAGATCGGTGTCGTCGGACCCAACGGCACCGGAAAGTCGTCGCTGCTGCGGATCATGGCCGGCCTCGACCATGCCAACAACGGCGACGCGATCCTCGACCCCGGTGCCACAGTCGGCATGCTCCAGCAGGAGCCGCCCCTCACCGAGGGCAAGACGGTTCTCGAGAACGTCGAGGAGGCCGTGTCCGAGATCAAGGGCAAGATGGCCCGGCTCGACGAGCTCTACATGATGATGGGCGACCCGGACGCCGACCAGGACAAGGTCGCCACCGAGGCCGGCGACCTCCAGTCCGAGCTCGACGCCGCCAACGTGTGGGACCTCGACAGCCGGCTCGACCAGGCCATGGACGCGCTGCGCTGCCCCCCGCCGGACGTGATCGTCGACAACCTCTCCGGTGGTGAGCGTCGCCGCGTGGCGCTGTGCAAGCTGCTGCTCCAGCAGCCCGACCTGCTGCTCCTCGACGAGCCCACCAACCACCTCGACGCCGAATCGGTCCAGTGGCTCGAGGGCCACCTGAAGTCCTACCCGGGCGCCGTCCTGGCGATCACCCACGACCGGTACTTCCTCGACAACGTCGCGGAGTGGATCCTCGAGCTCGACCGCGGCTCGACACACCCCTACGAGGGCAACTACTCGACCTACCTCGAGACCAAGCAGGCTCGCCTCAAGATCGAGGGTCAGAAGGACGTCAAGCGCGCCAAGATGCTGGAGAAGGAGCTCGAGTGGGTTCGCTCCAACGCCAAGGCCCGTCAGACCAAGAGCCGCTCGCGTCTCGCGCGCTACGAGGAGATGGCGGCCGAGGCCGACCGGATGCGCAAGATCGACACCTCCGAGATCAACATCCCCGCCGGACCCCGGCTCGGTGACGTCGTGCTCGAGGCCGAAAAGCTCGGCAAGGGCTTCGACGACCGCACCCTCATCGACGACCTCAGCTTCTCGCTGCCCCGCGCCGGCATCGTCGGAGTCATCGGGCCCAACGGTGTCGGCAAGACGACGCTGTTCCGAATGATCACCGGCCAGGAGGAGCCCGACGAGGGCAAGCTCAACGTCGGTCAGACCGTCAAGATCAGCTATGTCGACCAGAGCCGCGGCGGGCTCGACCCCGAGAAGAACGTCTGGGAGGTCGTCTCCGACGGGCTCGACTTCATCAAGGTCGCCAACTTCGAGATGAACTCCCGCGCCTACGTCGCCAGCTTCGGCTTCAAGGGCCCCGACCAGCAGAAGAAGGCCGGTGTGCTCTCCGGTGGTGAGCGCAACCGTCTCAACCTCGCGCTGACGCTCAAGATGGGCGGCAACCTGCTGCTCCTCGACGAGCCCACCAACGACCTGGACGTCGAGACTCTCTCCTCCCTCGAGGACGCGCTGCTCGACTACCCCGGCTGCGCCGTGGTCACCTCGCACGACCGGTGGTTCCTCGACCGCGTCGCGACCCACATCCTGGCCTGGGAGGGCGAGGACGACCAGCCCGGTAAGTGGTACTGGTTCGAGGGCAACTTCGCCTCCTACGAGGAGAACAAGATCGAGCGCCTCGGTGCCGAGGCCGCTCGACCGCACCGGGTCACCCACCGTCGCCTCACCCGCGACTGAGCCTCGACCTCGACCGCCCGCTGCCGTGGCCCGCAAGCCCAAGCTCCTTCCCGACCGGGACCTCCCGGCGGGGTTCGCCTACCCCCACGACTTCCTCGCGGCAGTCGGCCAGCACGACCTGGGGGCCTGGGAGTGGCTCCAGGGCTATCGGCTGCGTGGCGCGGCTCAGCAGCTCTGGGCCAACCACACGCGCTCCTTGGTGCCCTTCGCGCTGCGGGCCGGCACGACGTACCTGGTCTGCTTCCACGCCGACCGGCCCGTCGAGGGCGGCGGCTACGAGGTGATGACGCTCGACTCCTCCGACGAGCGCGCCGAGCCGGTGCAGCACACCCCTGACTTCCGTTCCTGGTGGGAGGGTGCCCAGGCCGAGGGGCGTCCGCGCTCCGCGCCACCGCCGCCTCCACCGCCCCCGCCTACGGGTGCGTCCGGTCCTGGGGGCGAGGGCGCCCCGGAGGCGCCTGCCTCGCTGGAGCCGGGGGAGATCAATCCCTACGCCGGCGACGTGCCGGGGTGTCAGCCACCGGTCACCGGCCAGTGCGGGTGCGTGCACCACCTCGACGCATTCGCCGGCCAGGTCGTCCCTTACGGCAAGTCGGCCCCGGCGAACCTGCCGCCACGTCGGGTCGCCGACCTGGTGATGGAGCACGACCTCGCCGCGGAGCCGGCCTACCCGGGCCCTGAGCTCTCCTACCGCAACCGACCGGTCGGACCGTTCCACTGGCAGGTCTTCGTGGGCCAGCCCGCTCGGCTGCACTACGACGAGGACGGCCGGGTGCCGCTCGACCAGTGGCTGATGGGCAACCCCGGCGTCGACCTCGTCGCCTGGCCCGACCGCGGCGGAGACCTCTACCTCGCCGCCCCCACGCTCTGCCGCGACGGCGTCCTCACGCTGCTCGCGCGCGGGCTCCTCGACGACCGCGTGCGCCGGCGCAAGTAGGGCAGGGCCAGCAGGATCAGCGCATCTCGCGGTCGGGGTGACCAGCGATCAGCTGGTCTGAAACCGCGTTGAACAAGCGTCCCGTGGCCTCGAAGTCGGCCGGATCGGCGAGGTCGACGAAGTGCTCGCGGACGCCGGCGACGTGGGTGGGCGCCATCTCGTCGAGCAGCGCGCGGCCACCCTCGGTGATCACGGCGTAGACCCCGCGCTTGTCGTCGGGGGAGTCGGCTCGCTTGACAAGGCCGCTCTTCTCCATCCGCTTGATCGTGTGCGTGACCCGGCTGCGGCTGTGGGCCAGTGAGTCGGCCAGCTGGGCCATGCGGAGTCGACCCTCGTGGTCGGAGAGTCGCACCAGGATCTCGTACTCGACCAGCGAGGCGCCGTGGCAGCGCCTCAGGTCGTCGTCGAGACGGTCCAGCAGCAGGGTGGTCCCGAGCAGGTAGGCGCGCCAGGCGTGCTGCTGGTCGGCGTCGAGCCACGGGGTCTCGGCGGGGGCCGAGGAGGACGGCGAAGCAGGCGTTGACGCAGACGGGGGCACCGGCGGAGTGTAACGGTCGGCACAGTGGCGACACAGGAAACCCCGCCAAGGACCCCCCGAAAGGCCGGGACGCCCGGCCGCAGCGGCGGCCGGGCGTCCCGGGTGGTTCAGGTGGTTCGGGTCGTGCAGGAAGCGCCGAGCTGCCTCAGATGCGCTCGAGGATCATGGCCATGCCCTGGCCGCCACCGACACACATGGTGATCAGGCCGGTCGACTTGTCGTGCCAGTCGAGGGAGTTGATCATCGTGTTCTGCAGACGCGCACCGGTCATGCCGAACGGGTGGCCGATCGCGATCGCACCGCCGTTGACGTTGAGGCGGTCGATGTCGATGCCGAGGTCCTGGTAGGACGGCACGACCTGAGCAGCGAACGCCTCGTTGATCTCGACGAGGTCGATGTCGCCGATGCTCATGCCGGCGTACTTCAGGGCGTTCTTGGACGCCTCGACCGGGCCGAGGCCCATGATCTCGGGCGAGAGACCGCTGACGCCGGTGGAGACGATGCGAGCCAGGGGCTTGAGGCCCAGCTCGGCGGCCTTGGTGTCGGACATGACGATGACCGCAGCCGCGCCGTCGTTGAGGGCGCAGCAGTTGCCGGCCGTGACGACACCATCGGGACGGAAGACCGGCTTGAGGTCCTTGATCGCGTCGTAGGTGACGCCGGCGCGCGGGCCGTCGTCAGCGGTGACGACGGTGCCGTCGGGCGTGGTGATCGGCGTGATCTCGCGGGCCCAGAAGCCGTCGTTGATGGCCTTCTCGGCGAGGTTCTGCGAGCGGACGCCGAACTCGTCGAGCTCCTTCTTGTCGAGACCGCGCATGCGAGCGACGTTCTCGGCCGTCTGGCCCATCGCGATGTAGGCGTCGGGGAGCAGGCCGTCCTCGCGCGGGTCGTGCCAGTCCTGGCCGCCCTCGGCGTACTTCATGGTGCGCAGCTCGGCGTCGTGGAAGGCGGGGTTCTTGGTGTCGGGCCAGTGGTCCGAGGTGCCCTTCGCGAAGCGCGAGACGGTCTCGACGCCGGCGGAGATGAAGATGTCTCCCTCTCCGGCCTTGATGGCGTGCAGCGCCATCCGCGAGGTCTGCACCGAGGAGGAGCAGTAGCGCGTGATCGTGGCACCGGGCACCGAGTCGAGGCCCATCAGGACGTTGACGACGCGGGCCATGTTGTTGCCCGACTCGCCGCCGGGCAGGCCGCAACCGAGGTAGTGGTCGTCGATGGTCGACGGGTCGAGGCCGGGGATCTTGTCGAGCGCGGCCTGGATGATGGTGGCAGTGAGGTCATCGGGGCGCAGGTCCTTGAGCGACCCCTTGTTGGCGCGACCGATGGGCGAACGCGCGGCAGAAACGATGACGGCCTCGGGCATGGACGGATCTCCGATCTCGTGGGTGACAACCGTCTCACCCTAGCCGCACTCCCTTGCTCTGACTTCTGGCAGAGTCGAGGCGTGCGTCACGTCTACGAATGCCACCTCCGCTGGGCCGACCTCGACTCCTTGGGGCACATCAACAACGTCGTCTACGTCGACTACCTCCAGGAGGCACGGGTCTCGCTGATGCGAGCCCTGCTGGGGGAGCGGCCCGACGACCTGGGCGAGGGCGTGGTGGTGGTGCGCCACGAGGTCACCTATCTCGCGCCGCTGACGTTCGGCTTCGCTCCGGTGAGCATCGAGTGCTGGGTCACCGAGGTGCGCGCGGCGACGTTCACGATGGCCTACGAGGTCTTCCACGAGGACGACGACGGAACCCGCACCGTCTACCTGCGCGCCACGACCGTGCTGACGCCGTACGTCTTCGCCCACGAGCGACCGCGCCGCCTCACCGCCGAGGAGAAGGTCGCCCTGGCGCCGTACGTCGAGGAGCCGTTCGGTGCCGGGACGACGCGCATCCCGCCGCTCGAGCGAGCCGGGGCACACCGGTTCCCGTTGTACGTCCGGTTCTCCGACGTCGACGTCTACCGCCACGTCAACAACGTGAAGTACTTCGAGTACCTCCAGGAGGCTCGCGTGCGCCAGACCGCCGAGCTGCTGCGTGGCCGCGACGTGGGCCGGCCGTCGTTCGTCGTCGCGCAGACCGACGTCGACTACCGCGTGCCGATCCTGCTGCGCCACGAGCCGTACGACGTGTGGTCGGCGATCATCGCCGTCGGCACCCGCTCGATGACGATCGAGTCCGAGATCGCCGACGGCGAGCAGGTGCTCGCGCGGGCCCGGGTGACGGTGGTCTTCTTCGATCCCGTCACCCAGCGGT
>NZ_JAXMNS010000171.1:0-7538 GCF_034670285.1 Nocardioides sp.
GCCACCAGCTCGGCCAGCGTGTCGGCGACGACGAAGTCCTCGCCGTGCTCCTTGAAGGCCTCCACCGGGCTGGGCGCACCCTTCGAGAGCCGCTCGCGCAGCAGCACCTTGAGGTCCTTCTCGGTGATGTCGGGGTTCTGCTCGGAGCCGGAGAGTGCGAACTCCTTCTCGATGATCGACTGCGTCAGCACGAACCACGAGTAGTCGTAGCCGGTCGCCAGGATCGCCTTCATCGTGCCGAGGTTGTCGCAGCCCGGGAAGTTCGGCGCGGGGAAGCGGCGCCCTTGCGCGTCGAGCCAGAGCGACGACGGGCCGGGGATGATCCGGATCGCGTGCGCCGGCCAGATCGGGTCCCAGTTGTGGATGCCCTCGGTGTAGTGCCACATCCGGTCACGGTTGACCAGGCGCGCCCCCGCCGCCTCGGAGATGGCGAGCATCCGGCCGTCGACGTGAGCCGGCACGCCGGAGATCAGGTGCTCCGGAGCGGCACCCATCCGCTCGGTGGGCCACATCTCGCGCACGAGGTCGTGGTTGCCGCCGATCCCGCCGGAGGTGACGATCACGGCCGGTGCCCGCAGCTCGAAGGAGTCGACGACCTCACGGGACGACGCCACACCGCGCTCGGCGTCGCTGGGCTCGAGGACGACGCCTCGGACCCCCACCACGACGCCGTCATCGAGGACCACCTCGTCGACCCGGTGCCGGAACGCGAGCTCGACCAGCCCGCGCTCCTCACCGGCCAGGACCGGCTCGGCGAAGATCCGCACGACCTCGGGGCCGGTGCCCCATGTGAGGTGGAAGCGCGGCACGGAGTTGCCGTGGCCCTGCGGGTCGGAGGCGCCGCGCTCGGCCCAGCCTACCATCGGCACCGACTTCAGCCCGAGGTCGCGGAGGTACTGACGCTTCTCGCCGGCAGCGATGTCGACGTACGCCTCGGCCCACCGGCGCGGCCACTCGTCCTCGGCGCGAGCGCCGTCCGGGCCCGGCTCGAGCCGGTCGAAGCCGGCCGAGCCCTGCCAGTCCTGCCAGGCGAGCTCGCGGGAGTCCTTGATGCCCATCCGGCGCTGCTCGGGGGAGTCGACGAAGAAGAGTCCGCCGAGCGACCAGAACGCCTGGCCGCCGAGGTTGGCGCGGTTCTCCTGGTCGAGCACGAGCACCCGCTTGCCGGCCTTGACGAGCTCGTGGGTCGCGACCAGCCCGGCGAGACCGGCGCCCACGACGATCGCGTCGAGAGCCGGGGGAGTCGCTGCGGAGGACGGGCTGACGGAGGACTTCGAGGTCTCGGACACCACCACAGGGTGGCACCCCGCCCCGCGTCGTCCGTGATCCGGCACACTCCTGCACGTGAAGCTCACCATCAACGGCAGGTTCCTCACCCAGCCCGTCACGGGGGTGCAGCGCTACGCCCGCGAGCTCTGCGCGACGCTCGACGAGGCACTGCCCGAGCTGGAGGCCGAGAGCGGACTCACCGTCGAGCTGCTCACCCCGCCGCTCGAGCCCGCGCTCGCGGTCGACCTGCCGACCTATGAGCACATCAGGGTCCGCGAGGTCGGTCGCGGCGGGGGACACCGGTGGGAGCAGACGGTGCTGCCGCGCCACCTCGGCGACACTGACGTCCTGTTCTGCCCCGGCAACACCGCACCACTGCTCACCCTGCGCCGACGCAGTCCGGCGGTCGTCGTCACCGTGCACGACCTGGCGTTCCGCGACTTCCCCGAGACGGTCAGCTCGACGTTCCGCCGCGTCTACGAGGTGCTGGTGCCCTCCACCATGCGCCGCGCCGAGCGGGTCATCACCGTCTCGGAGGCCGAGCGCACCCGCATGCTCGCGCACTTCCCGATGGCTGCCGACCGCCTCGTCGCGGTCGCCAACGGCGGACTCCCACGCCACCGGCCGAAGCCGACGCCCGACGACCCGACGCCGCCCAAGGGTCCTTTCGTGCTGTACGTCGGCGCGCTCAACCCCCGCAAGAACGTCGCGGGGGTCATCGCCGCGGCGCGGGCGCTGCTCGCCGACCGACCCGACCTCCGAGCGGTCTTCGTCGGTGACCCGTCCGGCATCTACCAGGCCGTCGACCTCGGCCCCGCCGACGACCGCATGGTCTTCGCCGGCAAGCTCAGCGACGCGGCGCTCGAGGCGCACTACGACGCCGCCTCGGTGCTGCTCTTCCCGTCGTTCCACGAGGCGTCGGGCCTGCCGCCGGTCGAGGCGATGGCCCACGGCTGCCCGGTCGTCGTCTCCGAGATCCCGGCCCTGCGCGAGCGGTGCGGCGACGCGGCGCTGTACTGCGACCCTCACGACGTCGCGACGATGGTCGCGCAGGTCTCGCGCATCCTCGACGAGCCCGACCTCGCCGCGGACCTCGCGACCCGCGGGCGTGAGCGCGCCGGGCAGTTCACCTGGGCCAACTGCCTGACCTCGACGCTCGAGGTCGTGGATGCAGCCGCGGGTGGCCGCGCAGCGCAGTAGCATCTGCGCAGTGACCTCCCCCCTCCCCGCACGCACCTGGATCACCGCCGAGTGGCTCTCCGAGACGGGTGGGTCCGAGCGTGTCGTGGAGCACCTCGCCGCGACCATGCCCGACGCGAAGGTCTACTCCCCGGTGGCCTTCGCCCGGGGCGTGCCGTCGATCGCGCGTGAGCGCATCCACGCGGGCTTCCGCCACCCGGAGCCGCTGATGCGTCGACGCGAGGCCGCAGCAGCGATGAACGCCGTCAGCTGGCCCACATGGGGTCGCACCCTGGACCGCAAGGCCGACCTCGTCGTGGCCAGCCACCACATGTCGAGCCACTGGACGGCGGTCTACTCAGACGTCCCACACGTGTCCTACGTGCACACCCCGGCCCGCTACGCCTGGTTCCCCGATCTGGACGACCGCGCGTCGAGCCTCCCGGCCCGAGCGCTGTGCGCCCACATCCGCCGGATGGACCTCAAGGCCGCGCCCCGGGTGGTCGCCTACGCCGCCAACTCGGCCGCGACCGCCGAGCGCATCCAGCAGGTGTGGAACCGCGAGGCCACCGTGATCCACCCGCCCATCGACCTGGGTCGGTTCGAGGGCCGTCAGCCGACTCCCGGCGTGCAGCCGTTCGTGCTCGGGCTGAGCCGGTTCATCGCCTACAAACGACTGGACTTCGTGATCGATGCCGCCGAGGCGGCCGGGCTGCCGGCCAAGATCGTCGGCGGCGGCATCCTCGAGCCCGAGCTGCGGGCCAAGGCCGAGCGCGCCTCGGTGCCGGTCGAGATCATCACCGGCACCACCGACGAGGAGGTCGCCCAGCTGATGGCCGACGCCGCCGTGCTGGTCTACCCGGCCGTCGAGTACTTCGGGCTCGTGCCGGTCGAGGCCATGGCCGCCGGCACGCCCGTCCTGGCCCTCGACATCGCCGGAACCCGCGAGACCGTCGTCGACGGCGTCACCGGCTACCTGCTCCCCGAGCTGGACGCCGCCGCCTGGGCCGAGCACATCGAGGCCGCACTGGCGCTCGACCCCGCCGCGTGCCGCGCACGCGCCGACGAGTTCTCCGAGGAGTCGTTCAGCGCGGCGATCCTGCAGTGGATCGGCGACCAGTCGCTCTAGCGCCGATCGAGCGCGGACCGTCGGTCCGGCTGGCGCCGACCGCCAGCAGGTAGAGCCCACCGGCGATCAGGGCCCAGAACGCCGCGCCGACTCCCACGATCACGAGCCCTGAAGCAGCGACGACGAAGGCGATCGCCGCGGCCTCGCGGTAGTGGTCGTCGGCCAGCGACGAGGCGGCGGCCGAGCCGAAGGTGCCGATCAGGGCAACTCCCGCGACCGCCGCGACGACTCCCGCGGGTGCTGCCACGGCCACGGTCGAGACCAGGGCGGCCAACGGCCCCAGGACGACGTAGGTGACTCCGGTGGACACCCCGGCCACCCAGCGCCGTGCGGGGTCCGGGTGAGCAGCCGGGCCGGCCGCCAGCGCCGCAGAGATCGCGGCGAGGTTGATCGCGAACGCACCGAGCCCGGCGGTGATGACCGTCGCCGTACCGGTGTAGACGAGCGCGGGACGCAGCGGAGCCCGGTAGCCGAACGACGCCATCACGGCCGTGCCGGGGATGTTCTGGCTCGTCATCGTGACGAGGTAGAGCGGCACGCCGATGGCGATCACCGTCAGCAGGTCGAGGTGCGGTGTCGTCCAGGTGAGCCCCGGGGCGAGGTCGGCCGGGTCGACCCCGGCCAGCGAGCCGGAGACCACGATCACGACCACCGCTGCGACGAAGGCCCCGGGCACGGCCCAGCGGCGGGCGACCCGCAGCAGCACCAGCCACGTGAGCAGGACCGGCGCGATGGCGGCGGGGGAGTCGGCGAGGGCGAGGAAGGGCTGCACGCACAGTCCGAGCAGCACCCCGGCGAGCATCGCGTTGGCGAGGGCCACCGGGATCCTGGCCACCCACTCGCCCAGCGGCTTCACGAGACCGGTTAGGGCCAGTAGCAGGCCGGCGACGAGGAAGGCGCCCACCGCGTCGGCGTACCCGCCGTCCGGGACGGTCGCGCCGGCGAGCAGGGCTGCCCCGGGGGTCGACCAGGCCATCGTCACCGGCAGCCGGGTGCGCCAGGAGAAGACGATCGAGCCGAGGCCCATCGTCAAGGACAGGACGAGCAGCCCGGACGCCGCCTCGCGTGGGGCGGCGCCGACGGCGGTCAGTCCGGTGAGGACGACCGCGAAGGAGGAGGTGAAGCCGACGACGGCGGTGATGACACCGGCGAGCACGAGCTGGGTCGTGCCGCCGGCGTCGTCCCGGGCGTCGGTGTCAGTCCTTGAGCTCGCAGATGGATTCGCCACTGGTCACCGTCGCGCCGACCTCGGCGGCCAGACCGGTCACGGTCCCGGCCTTGTGCGCCTTGAGGGGCTGCTCCATCTTCATCGCCTCGATGACGACGATGGTGTCGCCCTCGGCGACCTCCTGGCCCTCCTCGACGGTGACCTTGACGATCGTGCCCTGCATCGGGCTGGTGACGGAGTCGCCGGACGCCTTTGCGCCCGCCTTCTTGCCACCGGCACGCTTGGTCTTCTTCGCGCCGCCGCCTCCACCGGAGGACAGCCCGCCGAGACCGGCGGGGATGACGACCTCGACGCGCTTGCCGCCGACCTCGACGACCACGGTCTGGCGCTCGCCGGCCTCCTCGGCCTGGGCCGCGTCGCCGCCGAAGGGCTCGATCTGGTTGTCGAAGTCGGTCTCGATCCAGGTCGTGTAGACGGTGAACTCGCCCTCGCCGCTCGGAGTCGAGGCGCCGACGTACGCCGGGTCGCTCACGACCGTGCGGTGGAAGGGGATGACGGTCGGCATGCCGTCGACGACGAACTCGTCGAGCGCACGACGCGAGCGCTCCAACGCCTGGGTGCGGTCGCGACCGGTCACGATCAGCTTGGCGATGAGGGAGTCGAACGAGCCCGGGATGGTCTCGCCGTTCTCGTAGCCACCGTCGAGACGGACGCCGGGGCCGCTGGGCGGGCTCCAGGCCGACAGGGTGCCCGGAGCGGGCATGAAGTTGGCCCCGCCGTCCTCGGCGTTGATGCGGAACTCGATCGAGTGGCCGCGCACCTCGGGGTCGTCGTAGCCGAGCTCTTCACCGGCGGCGATGCGGAACATCTCGCGCACCAGGTCGATCCCGGTGACCTCCTCGGAGACGCAGTGCTCCACCTGGAGGCGGGTGTTGACCTCGAGGAAGGAGATGGTGCCGTCCTTGGCGACGAGGAACTCGCAGGTGCCGGCGCCGACGTACTCGGCCTCGCGCAGGATCGCCTTCGACGACTCGTAGAGCCGGGTGACCTGGTCGTCGGTCAGGAACGGCGCGGGGGCCTCCTCGACGAGCTTCTGGTGACGGCGCTGGAGCGAGCAGTCGCGGGTCGAGACGACCACGACGTTGCCGTGCTGGTCGGCCAGGCACTGGGTCTCGACGTGGCGCGGCTGGTCGAGGAACTTCTCGACGAGGCACTCGCCGCGACCGAAGGCGCCGACGGCCTCGCGGACCGCCGACTCGTAGGCGTCGGGGATCTCCTCCATGGTGCGGGCGACCTTGAGGCCACGTCCGCCACCGCCGAACACGGCCTTGATCGCGACGGGCAGGCCGTTGGCCTCGGCGAAGGCGACGACCTCGTCGGCGTCCTTCACGGGGTCCTTGGTGCCAGGAGCCAGCGGGGCGTTCGCGCGCTCGGCGATGTGCTTGGCCTTGGCCTTGTCGCCGAGGGCCTCGATGGCAGCCGGCGGGGGGCCGATCCAGATCAGCCCGGCGTCGAGGACGGCCTGGGCGAAGTCGGCGTTCTCGGCGAGGAAGCCGTAGCCGGGGTGCACCGAGTCGGCGCCGGTTTCAGCAGCGACCTTGAGGATCTTGGCGATGTCGAGGTACGACTCGGCCGGGGTCGCGCCGCCGAGCGAGTGGGCCTCGTCGGCGAGGCGCACGAACTGGGCGTCACGGTCGGGCTCGGCGTAGACCGCCACGCTGCCGATACCGGCGTCCTTGCAGGCCCGGATGACCCGGACGGCGATCTCGCCACGGTTGGCGATGAGGACCTTCTGCAGCGGCTTGCTGTCGGGCACGTGGACGCTCCTGGGGTGGCCGTGATGCTCTTGATGGGGCTTCGGTGAGTCTTTGCTGTGCTTCGCTGGGCAGGATCATGATCCCGCGCGGCAGGTTATCGCTCCTTGTCGTCGCCGCGGACGCAGGCTCCCTGGATGGACGCCCAGCGGGCCCCTATGCTCGGGGTCGTGTCTGAGTACCAGCAGGAGCGCAAGGGGTTCTGGTACGAGCCCGAAGGAACCGGGACGTCGGAGGCCATCGCTCTCGAGACGTGGGCGCGCGCGACCCACGAGATCCTCGAGCAGACCGCGCTGGAGTACCACGCGACCATCACCGAGGGTGCGCTCGCACACCGTCTGCTCACCGAGACCGGCATCTCCACCTCGCGCCCGCACCCGCGCTGGCTCGCCAAGCTGCTCCAGCCCCTTGCAGCCCTCCACCACCGTGACGGCTACCCGCCGCTGACCGCGCTCGTCGTCGACTCGCGCGGGTGGGTCGGGGAGCGCTACGACGACGTGCTCCGCGCCGCCGACGAGCTGCCCATCACCGATCCCACGGCCCGTGAGCGTCACGCCTCGCGAGCGCGGCTCGAGTGCTACGAGTGGGCCGGCTCGGTGCCGGAGGACGGCGGTCACCCCGAGATCGTGGAGATGAAGGCGCCCCGTGCTCCGCGTGCTCCGCGTGCCGCTGCCGCTACCGCCGGTGGAGCGTCGAGGTCGACGTCCGCCGCGGCGACCCGCGCGCCCCGCGAGCCCAAGCCCGTGATCCCCAAGAAGGTCGCGCCGGCCGACCGACCGGTCAACGTGTGCCCCCGCTGCTTCATGGCCATCCCCGCCACGGGCCTCTGCGACAACTGCGACTAGGACGGACCCCCCGATGAACGACAGCACAGCCACGCCCCCAGACGTCGAGGCCTTCTGGCACTGGTGGAACTCTGAGGGCGCGACCCGCTGCGCCGAGGCGATCGCCCGCGGCGGAGCCGAGGACGTCGTCGACG
>NZ_JAXMNS010000172.1:0-7501 GCF_034670285.1 Nocardioides sp.
GGTAGCCGCTGACGACACCGATCAGGGCCATGCCCAACACCCCGACCGGCGTGAAGATGTGGTCGCCGCGCACGAACCACGCACCGACCACCAGCGCCAGGGCCGGCGCTCCTGCCCATCGGTGACGCTGCACCTGATCGACGGCGACGGCCACGCAGCAGACGATCAACCCCCACTCACCGATGTCGCCCAGGGGCCGCCCGATGTCGAAGAGGTAGCGGATCTCGTCGGGACGGGGCACCCCGGGGCCGAGCCGATGGGTCACGTAGCCGGCCGCGATCCCGTTGACCACGTCGAGAGCGGTGTAGAACGCCGCGTAGACGAGCGCCGCCCCCCGGACCAGCCAGGCCGGCGCATCGTTGCGACCCCGCACGAGCCACGCCAGCGAAGCGCCCACGAGGGGAAACGCCAGGAGGCCAGGGAAGTGCAGCGACGACCACAAGGACGACGTCTCGTAGGTCAGCCCGTGCGGGTGGAAGAACCCCGCGCCGGCGAGGGACAGGGCCGGCAGGGCCAGGACGACCGAGAGGACGAGTCGAGAGCGCATGGGTCACACTCTGCCCCTCGTCCTCAACTCAGGGCTCTGCTCGCTGCTGTCTCCTACGCTGTCTCCTACACCAGGGCATCGCGCTCGACGTCGACGAGCCGGATCAGGTGCGTCATGTGCAGCAGCCGTCGCACGGCGCCGTTGCACCCGCGCAGCCGCACCTGCCCGCCCCGGCGGGCGGCGAAGCGGGAGGCGACAGCCAGCACCTTGAGCGCGGTGACGTCGACGGTGGCGACCTCACCGAGGTCGACCACGACGCGCGGGTGCCGCTCGAGGGCGTCGTAGAGCGCCATGCGCACCTGCCAGGTGCAGCGGACGTCGAAGTCCCCTGCGAGCAGGATCTCGGGACCGTCGGTCACGATGTCCATGGGGCCACTCCCTCGTCTCGGGTCGCTGGTCGTTCTCCCGGCTGCCACTCCCCTATGACGCCCCAGCACACCATGAGGTTGCCTGAATTCGCCTGTCATTTCGCTGAGAGTGTGGCGTGTCCCTTCCGGTGAAGCGGTGCACGACCACCCTGGCTAGGCTCGACCGCATGGTGAACCTCACGAAGATCTACACACGCACCGGTGACGCGGGCGAGACCCGTCTGGGCGACATGAGCGTCACCACGAAGAACGATCCCCGTCTCCACGCCTACGCGGACGTCGACGAGGCCAATGCCCACCTCGGGCTGGCCGTGGCGGCCGGCGACCTCGACGAGGACGTCGTGGCCGTGCTGACCCACGTGCAGAACGACCTGTTCGACGTCGGTGCTGACTTCTGCACCCCGGTCGTCGCCGACCCGGAGTTCCCCCCGCTGCGCATCGAGCAGGACTACGTCGACCGCCTCGAGCAGTGGTGCGACCACTACAACGAGTCGCTGACCCCGCTGCGGTCCTTCATCCTCAGCGGCGGCACCACCGGCGCGGCCCACCTCCACGTGTGCCGCACGGTGATCCGGCGAGCCGAGCGCTCCGCTTGGGCGGCCCACGCGGAGTATGCCGAGAGCATGAATCCGCTCGCGATCACCTACCTCAACAGGCTCTCGGACCTGGTGTTCATCCTGGCCCGTCACGCGAACCGCGCCGAGGGCGACGTGCTGTGGGTGCCCGGCGGCGAACGCTGAGCGAGCCCTCTCGGCTGGGCGCCAGACGGACGCTGCTTCAGCGGTTCCAGTCGGTGCCGGGCGGGCGGGCCTCGAGCCACGCCTGGAAGCCTGTGAGAGAAGCCGTGCTCATCGCCAGCTCCACCTCACCGTCGCGGGTCTGGCACCGCATCACGACGTGATCGGGGTAGAGCGACATCCGCTCGGCAGCGAGAGCCTCACGGCTCCCGTCATAGCTCAACGCCTCGCGCGCCCAGGTGCGCCTGGGTCTTGGAGCGAGGGAGAACACGCGGAACCACTCGAGCTCCTCGCCCGAGTAACGGCCGAGCCCGAGCACCCAACCGCGTCCGTCCCCGTGGGGACGGACGCGGTGGCTCAACTCAAAGGTGCCGCCATGGCGCGAGAGCACGCGCCGTCGTACGACGAGGGCCGCCGCGTAGAGGACGACGAGGAGCAACAGGACGCCGGCAGCGTCGATCAACCACTGCCACCACGCCACGCGCCCCTCCCCTTCCTCGGAGCACGAACCCTCGTGGGTTCGTGCTAGGACGCCTTCTCGACGGCCCGGATCCGGGCGCTTGCGCGCCGGATCCGCAGCTCGCGCTCGTCACCGGTGGGCATGCCGTCGGCAGCCTCCAGCTCGGCCTTGACCTCGTCGATCTTGATCTCCTCGGCGAGCAGCGCGTGCTCGGAGAGGATCGAGACCCGGTCGGCCGCGACCGAGATGAACCCACCGTCGACAGCGGCGTGGACCACGCCGTCCGGGGTGGAGATCTCGACCGCAGCGTCGACCAGGAGCGAGAGCAGCGGGGCGTGGCCCCGCAGCACGCCGAGGTCACCCTCAGACGTGCGTGCAATCACCATGGACGCCTCGCCGGACCACACGACGCGGTCCGCGGCGACCATCTCGACCTGCAGGCCGGTCCCGATATCGGCAGCCATCAGAGGTTCTTCTGGATGTCAGCCCACTTGGCCTCGACGTCGTCGAGTCCACCGCACATGAAGAAGGCCTGCTCGGCAACGTGGTCGTAGTCGCCGTCGGCGATCTTGTTGAACGCCTCGATGGTGTCGCCGACCGGGACCGTCGACCCCTCGATGCCGGTGAACTGCTTGGCGACGTAGGTGTTCTGCGACAGGAAGCGCTGGATGCGACGGGCCCGCGAGACGATGATGCGGTCCTCCTCCGAGAGCTCATCGACACCGAGGATGGCGATGATGTCCTGGAGCTCCTTGTTGCGCTGCAGGATCCGCTTGACGCGAATCGCGCAGTCGTAGTGCGCCTGACCGATGTACTGGGCGTCGAGGATCCGCGACGTGGAGGTCAGCGGGTCGACCGCGGGGTAGATACCCTGCGAGGCGATGTCACGCGACAGCTCGGTGGTGGCATCGAGGTGGGCGAACGTCGTGGCCGGCGCGGGGTCGGTGTAGTCGTCAGCCGGCACGTAGATGGCCTGCAGCGACGTGATCGAGTTACCACGCGTCGAGGTGATCCGCTCCTGGAGCTGACCCATCTCGTCGGCGAGGTTGGGCTGGTAACCCACCGCGGACGGCATCCGACCCAGCAGGGTCGAGACCTCGGAGCCGGCCTGCGTGAACCGGAAGATGTTGTCGATGAACAGCAGCACGTCCTGGTTCTGGACGTCGCGGAAGTACTCCGCCATCGTCAGCGCCGAGAGGGCCACGCGCAGCCGGGTCCCCGGCGGCTCGTCCATCTGACCGAACACGAGGGCGGTCTGCCCGAGGACGCCGGCCTCTTCCATCTCGGCGATGAGGTCGTTGCCCTCACGGGTGCGCTCGCCGACACCGGCGAACACCGACACACCACCGTGGTCCTTGGCGACTCGAGCGATCATCTCCTGGATGAGCACGGTCTTGCCGACGCCGGCACCACCGAAGAGACCGATCTTCCCACCGTTGACGTACGGGGTGAGGAGGTCGATGACCTTGATGCCGGTCTCGAACATCGTCGTCTTCGACTCAAGCTGGTCGAAGGCCGGGGCCTTGCGGTGGATGCCCCACCGCTCGGTGACCTCGTAGACCTCGCCCTCCTTGAGGTGACCCTCGGTGATGTCACCCACGGGCACCGAGATCGGGCCGCCGGTGTCGGTGACGGTGGCGCCGCGCACCAGACCGTCGGTCGACTTCATCGAGATGGCTCGCACCATGCCGTCGCCGATGTGCAGCGCGACCTCGAGGATGAGCGTGACGGTCTCGCCGCCGAGCTCAACGGGCACCTCGAGCTTGTTGTACATCTCGGGCATGGCGTCGACGGGGAACTCAACGTCGACGACAGGCCCGGTCACCCGGGCGACGCGGCCGGTGCTGCCGGCGGTCGAACCGGTGGTGGTCTCTTCAACAGTGGTAGTCATGTCTCTCTCACTCACAGGGTTCAGTCGTTGGCGGCGTTGGCATCGGCAAGCGCGTTGACGCCACCGACGATCTCGCTGATTTCCTGGGTAATGCCGGCCTGGCGCGCCTGGTTGGCAATCCGCGTGTACTTCTTGATCAGCTCTTCGGCGTTGTCGGTGGCCGACTTCATCGCCTTCTGGCGCGCCGCGAGCTCCGACGCCGCTGCCTGGAGCAGAGCGAAGAAGATGCGGCTCTGGACGTACTGCGGCAGCAGTCCGTCGAGGACCGACTCCGGGGACGGCTCGAACTCGTAGAGCGGAAGTGCCTCTGCGGCGTCCGGAGCCTCCTCGCCCTCGATGATCTCGAGGGGCAGGAGCCGCACCGCGGTGGGCTCCTGGACCAGCATCGAGCGGAAGCGGGTGTAGACGACATGGACCTCGTCGACGTCACCCTCCTCGCCCTGGTCCTTGAGGAAGGCCTCGATCAGCGCTTCGCCGATCTCGGCCGCGACCTCGTAGGAGGGCTGGTCGGAGAAGCCCGTCCAGGACTTCACGACCGGGCGGTTGCGGAACTTGAAGTAAGCCTCGCCCTTGCGCCCGGCGACGAAGACGTCGACGTCCTTGCCCTCTTCACGAAGGCGCTCGAAGAGTCGCTCGCCTTCCTTGAGCACACTGCCGGAGTAGGCACCCGCCAGACCACGGTCGCTCGTCACGATGAGCACCGCGGCCTTGACCGGGTTGTCCTCCTCCTTGGTCAGCGGGTGGTCGACGTTCGAGAACGTCGCCACCGCCGACACCGCGCGCGTCAGCTCACGGGCGTACGGCGCTGCCGCCTGGGCCCGCTGCTGCGCCTTGATGATGCGCGAGGCAGCGATGAGCTCCATGGCGCGCGTGATCTTCTTCATCGACTCGGTCGACTTGATCCGCGCACGGTACTCACGCAGCGATACAGCCATGAGTGGTCAGCCCCGCTTCTGCTTGACGATCTGCTCCTGCTCGACCTCGTCGTCACCGAGGGCCTCAGCGGCCGCCTCGTGACCGATCTTGATCGAGTTGCCCTCACTCGTCTCGAACTGGTCGAGGAACGAGGTGTAGGCGTCGGAGGCGGCGGATGCGGTGTCGTCCTCGAACTTCAAGGACTCGCGGATCGCCGAGAGGATGCCCTCGTGCGAGCGGCGCAGGAAGTCGAGGAACTCGTTCTCGAAGCGCAGCACGTCGTCGGCGGGCACCTTGTCCAGGCGACCACTGGTGCCGAGCCACAGCGAGATCGTCATCTCCTCGATCGGGTACGGCGAGTAGGCCGGCTGCTTGAGCAGGGCCATCAGTCGCTGACCACGGTCGAGCTGCTGACGCGACGCGGCGTCGAGGTCCGAGGCGAACATGGCGAACGCCTCCATCGCGCGGAACTGCGCGAGGTCGACCTTGAGCGAGCCGGTGACTGCCTTCATCGCCTTGGTCATGGCCGCTCCACCCACACGCGAGACCGAGACACCCACGTCGATGGCGGGGCGCTGGTTGGCGGCGAAGAGGTCGGACTGCAGGAAGATCTGACCGTCGGTGATCGAGATGACGTTGGTCGGGATGAACGCCGAGACGTCGTTGGCCTTCGTCTCGATGATCGGCAGACCCGTCATCGAGCCCTTGCCCATCTCGTCGGAGAGCTTGGCGCAACGCTCGAGCAGACGGCTGTGCAGGTAGAAGACGTCACCCGGGTAGGCCTCACGGCCCGGCGGGCGGCGGAGCAGCAGCGAGACCGCGCGGTAGGCCTCGGCCTGCTTGGTCAGGTCGTCGAACACGATGAGGACGTGCTTGCCCTCGTACATCCAGTGCTGGCCGATGGCCGAGCCGGTGTAGGGGGCGAGGTACTTGAAGCCGGCCGAGTCGGACGCGGGCGAGGCCACGATCGTCGTGTACTCGAGAGCACCGGCCTCCTCGAGCGCGCCACGCACCGAGGCGATGGTCGAGCCCTTCTGACCGATGGCGACGTAGATGCAGCGAACCTGCTTCTCCGGGTCGCCGGTCTCCCAGTACTGCTTCTGGTTGATGATCGTGTCGATCGCGACCGTGGTCTTGCCGGTCGCGCGGTCACCGATGATCAGCTGACGCTGGCCGCGGCCGATCGGCGTCATGGCGTCGATCGCCTTGATGCCGGTGGCGAGCGGCTCGTGGACCGACTTGCGCTCCATGACCGAAGGCGCCTGGGTCTCCAGGTTGCGACGACCGGTGGTGGCGATGTCGCCGAGACCGTCGATCGGGACACCGAGCGGGTCCACGACGCGACCGAGGTAACCGTCACCGACGGGCACCGAGAGCACCTCGCCGGTGCGGCGGACCGTCTGGCCCTGCTCGATCTTGTCGAAGTCACCGAGCACGACGGCGCCGATCTCGCGCGTGTCGAGGTTGAGGGCGAGGCCGCGGGTGCCGTCCTCGAACTCGAGCAGCTCGTTGGCCATGCACGAGGGCAGGCCGCTGATGCGCGCGATGCCGTCGCCGGCCTCGGCGACCGTGCCGACCTCTTCCTTGCTGGCCGCGTCCGGCTGGTACTCGGCGACGTACTTCTGCAGCGCGTCGCGGATGTCGTCCGGACGGATGGAGAGCTCCGTCATTGTGGTGCCTTCTCTCTTGGGTCTACTGGTGCGTCGGGGTGAGCGTGAGGGTGGAGGACGGTGGAGCTGGTGGCGGCAGCCGCTGGGCTAGCCGACCAACCGTCGGCGGGCATCGTCGAGACGGCTCGAGACCGTGCCGTCGATGACGTCGTCGCCGATCTCCACCCGGATGCCGCCGAGCACCGAGGGGTCGACGAGCAGGTTGAGGTGTACCGGGCGGCCGTACTGCGCCGACAGGGCCGCAGCGAGACGGTCGACCTCGGCGTCAGGCAGCGGACGGGCCACACGAACGGTGGCGACACCCTGAGCCTGAACGTCGGCGATGACCTTCTGGTACTCGGTGAGCGCGACGGCCACCGTGCGGTGGCTGCCACTGATGGACTGTCCGGCGAGCGCGACCGTGGCCGGCAGCGCCTTGCCTTCGAGCAGGTTTCCGATCAGTCGCCGCTTGTCCGCGGCTGAACGCACCGGGTCGGACAGCGCGTCGCGCAGGTCGGGGGTGACCTTGACGGCCTGGGCGAAGGCGAACAGCTCGTCAGCCAGCCGCGGGGTCTCGGACCCCACTGCCTTGACGTACGCCATCACACCGAGGTGCTCGAGGGCATCGGCGAGGTCACGGCCGGCCACCCAGCGGTGGGCGACGGCCGAGGCCAGCACACCGAGCGTGACGTCGTGCACCTTGCCACCGAAGACCTCGTTGACCAGGCCGGACTTGGCCTGAGCAGGGATCGAGGCGTCGGTCGCGAAACGGCGCAGGGCCACCTCGGACCGCAGCGTCGATGCTGCCGAGAACAGGTCGTCCGCCACCGTCGCTCTCCGGGTTGTACGTGCCCGCCGCACCGCCACCGATGTCGGACTGGTGCGCCCGGTTGCAGACCAGGGAAACCAGACGGCCCTCGACGAAGACCGGACG